>JAOUMJ010000006.1 GCA_029881495.1 Nitrospinota bacterium
CCCATGTGCAGGATGGGAAGCCGGTCGGGAAGTTCTGGCTTTCGCTTACTTTCTCGATGATGATGACTATTACGGCCCTTTGTTATTTTGTCCAGCGAAACCCGAGAAAGAACAGGAGTTACGCCGTGCCGCTCATGATATCGAAATCGGCTTCGGCCCTGTCGGCTCTTTTTTTCTACCTCTTCGCCGCAGAAGTGGAAAAATATTTTGCATACATAGTTATATTTATTGTCGATGGTTCTCTTTTCTGGATGACTTTGTTTTTTTATTTGAGGACATATAAGGCATGGTTTGAGAGCCAAATCACAATTTTCAGGAAAGAGGCGAAAGACCCAAAAATCACCCCCCCCACAACTGTCATTGCTCTTAAAGGCGATGACAAGTTTAAATTGCTCGAGGATGTAGTCAAGCAGACTGGATTTATAGATGTCTTGAACGACCATTTCAAAAAATCGGGAAAAACTGATAAAAATAATTTTTCTGTGGTTATCAAACCCAATTTTATGTTTTTACACCATATAAAAGATTATTCAACCTATACCGACCCGGAGCTTGTTGAAGCTCTTGTAGATAAGATCCACTATGAGGGATATACGAACATTACCATCGTTGAAGCGCAGAGCACTCTGGGTAACTACTTTAACAACAGGGATGTGCTGTCGGTGGCGAAGTACGTCGGATATTCTGAAAACAAAAATTACAAAATAGTCGACCTGACGAAAACCATGGTCGAATACGATTACGGCGGTAGACTCGGCAAGCACTGCGTGGGACCGGCGTGGCGGGATGCCGACTTCAGGATATCCTTTGCGAAAAACAAAACCCATGTGTTTTGCAACTACACACTCACTCTTAAAAATATATATGGCACACTCCCAATGCAGAACAAGCTGAAGGAATACCATACGAAACGGGAGTACGACTGGCCGACGATAGAATCTATGAAACATTTTTGGGTGCACTTCGGTTTTATAGACGCCTTTTCCAGCGCTGACGGCCAGTTTGGAGTTATAGTGGATCCAAAACCGAATCACACAAAAACGATTATCGGCGGCGAAAACCTTATTGCTGTTGATTGGGTAGGAGCAAAGAAGATGGGCCTCGACCCGGACGACCCCAATGTTGGGCGTTTTCTACCGCTCGCAGTTGAAGCCTTCGGGAAACCGGAAGAAATCAAATGGGTCGGCGATAAATCAGTTTACCAGCCGTGGGAAAATGTAAGTGAGGTTTTCATCAGATCACTCGACCTACTAGAGGAGGCTTACCATTTCAGCAACTTCTTCTTCTCTGGCGTAGCCGCTATGGATAAACATTTCAGTTATAAGGTTACGGCTTTGCCGAATCTTTTGCTACGAAAATTCCTGATTCCTTTCAAAAAGATTTTTTATAAATATGATCACTTAGGCTAGAAGATCTACTGAAATGTAAAATGTTTTTACAGATAAAGATAAGGCTAGAAAACAGCTTAGGCTGCTTCTTGGATTCCTTGTTCTTTGAGACTTGGAGCATGGGCGATCTTTATCGCAGGCAGCATTCCTGTTTGAGTAGTTATGTAATTAACGTAGCCCTCCTGCGTTTCAGGCGAATCACCATCGGTATATCTCTTTACCGCTTCCTCAATTGCCAGATCCAGATATGATCTTTTTCGCAAAAGTGCCTCATGTGCCTTATACCCGGTTTCATAGTCGGGAAAGATTGCGACTCCGCCTTCATCACAGCCGACGGACTTTAGATATTTCTTCACATGGTGCGAACATTGAATATTACCTGGATTATTATTTCGCCATGCCTTTGTTCCGCCGAGATTGTATGAATCGGTACCGTCAGAATAAATATATCTTATGTAATCTTCTCCTGTTTTCGTATCAGTTCCCCACTCAACATTTACGACTTCTTTCATTAGCGCTCCTTTTTAGGATTTTTTCCATAGCATCTGCCATGCCAACAGAGGCTAGTTGGACGACATAATATTTAGGGGGAAACCGCTTCTTCAGGATAAATATCTTCTACTGTAATCAAAACAGGCGTCCGGTGATGTGCTGTGTGTGCCTCCCAAAGAGTTCCAGTTACAAACACCCTTTTTTGCATAAGGTGTCCAAATTTTTTATGCATGTCGCCTCTCAATACCAACATGATTTCCTTAATATCTTTTTTGATGAATTTGATCCACGATTCCTCTTGAGAGGTTATTGCCACACAAACAGGGGCATCTAGTTTCAATATCCAATAATTCTCACGCCTGTCGCCTTTTTCAACACTTTCGTAATTAGGCGGTCCGGGAAAAACTTTCTCATATATTTTCCCGGAGATTTTCACGACGGTTGGCTCACTATCCAGACACTCAAGAATCTCATCTGAATTTACTGGTTGCGGAAAAATGAGAATCGACGAAACCGCTATTATCACAAATACCGCCCCCAACATGGCGATACGTTTATCAGAATTCATGACTGCATTACACCGAAAATATACCGAAAATCAACTGTTTTTTTTCGACTGGAAATAGTATCTAGACTCAGGCCTACTGATCTAGCCTTGTACTTATCGTGACTTTTTAAAAAGCAGAACTCTGCTGAGAAAAACAGTGAAAGGATAGCCCGGAACCAGCTGCCCGTAGCGACTTTATTTCGGGTGTTTCTGAAGTTATTTGAAGGAAAAAATGGAGCGGGAGAGGAGGTTCGAACTCCCGACGTCAACCTTGGCAAGGTTGCACTCTACCACTGAGTTACTCCCGCTTAATAGGAAATAGGATTTTACTATTTTCGGGAAAAAAGTCAATCTGTTTGAATGATCAGCCTGTTGATTCCCCCACATGGCGGATCTTCGTATATCGTGCTATTTCAGGGTCTATGGTTGCCAAATCTGACTGGGACAGACCGTGCTTCCCAATCCAGCCGTCCGCCATATGATGGATCATCTCCATCCCTGTCTCGATATCGTCACTCCTCCGCCGCCACGGATCGAGATAATCCTTTAATAGATGGCGCTTCTCCTCGGGAATCTCCACATAGACTACGTCGTCACTCTCCTCTACGCGGAAAATCTTCACGCTGTCGAAAGGATTGTTAGGCAATACATCGCTCTTCAGGTCGAAGTTTCATCCGTGGAGCGGACAAACTATCTCCCCCTGCTCACCCTTCAATGTACCATCGCAAAGATGCCCCCATCTGTGAGGGCAGATGCTGTCTAACGCCGAATAGCCCTCCTTTAGCCTTACAAGCGTATTCCTCCTCCCTCCGATCTCCACTCACTTTTTCGATGAAACCGGAAGTTCTTCCCTTTCAGCTCATTTGTAGAAGCTCATGCCCACAATCTTTACCATCGGGAAACCACCTTCCCCCGCAGCCAAATAGAGGATAGCCATTCAAATGCCGTAACAGGTAATAAAAGAAATTTATTTGAGGTATGCTCCCTAAAGCGTTAATCTACCCGTTTTTTATGGACAGATGGAATTTCTTGCAAGGAGAGATGTAAAAATACCCAAATATGAATAAACTGAATTTATTCGAAAGATTTTTCCCGTTCCTGAAGTGGTGGCATCTTGTAAACAGACAAACCATCTTCAGCGATCTCTTTGCCGGAATAACCAACTCTTTCATAGTCCTCCCCCAGGGGGTCGCGTTCGCGATGATAGCGGGTCTGCCGCCTGAATACGGGCTATATACCGCAATCGTCCCTCCAATAGTAGCCGGACTTTTCGGCTCCTCGCTCCACCTGATATCGGGACCTACAACAGCGATTTCAATCGTGATCTTTTCCACGGTTAGCCCGTTTGCCGAAGCGGGAACGGGGGAGTTCATCGCGCTGGTTTTCTCTCTGACATTTCTGGCGGGGCTTATTCAGTTCCTCCTTGGGATCGCCAGGATGGGGACGATCGTAAATTTCATTTCACACACTGTCGTGATCGGATTTACGGCTGGGGCGGCGATATTAATAGCAACGAGCCAGATGAAATACTGCCTGGGCATCCCTGTTCCGCAAGGGGAAACATTCCTGCACACATGGATATATCTCATCAAGGCGTTCCCGTCGCTGAATCTCTACGACCTTGCCATCGCGCTAATGACAATCGCGCTTATCATAGCCGTTAAAAAACTCAATCCCCGCTTGCCGGGAATGCTTATCGCCATGATAATAGGGAGCATCGCTACGTTCCTTATCGGTGCCGCCGAACATGATATCAGGCTAGTCGGCTCCATACCGTCGCATCTTCCACCCTTATCAAATCCGTTTCATTCGCTTGAGGCGCTGAAGAAATTATCTTCGGGCGCGTTTGCAGTCGCGATGCTCGGCCTTATCGAAGCCGTTTCGATTGCGAGGTCGGTAGCTGTGAAATCGAGACAGCGGATCGACGGCAACCAGGAGTTTATCGGGCAGGGTCTTGCGAATATCGTCGGGAGTTTCTTTTCATGCTATGCCTCTTCCGGTTCGTTCACAAGGAGCGGGATAAACTACACCGCGGGAGCAAAAACGCCGGTCTCTGCAATCTTTGCCGCGCTCTCTCTGGCGCTTATCGTGCTCCTTTTCGCCCCTATGGCCGCATACCTGCCGATAGCCGTCATGGGGGGCATCGTGCTTGTTGTCGCATACAATCTTATCGATTTTCACAGCATCAAAATAATCATCAAGGCCGGAAAATCCGAATCGTCTGTTTTACTCCTCACGTTTCTGCCAACGCTGTTCCTCGACCTTGAGTTCGCCATTTACGTCGGCATCATGTTTTCCCTGATCCTCTATCTGCGAAAGACCTCAAAACCGAGCATGATCATGCGCGTGCCGGATCCGAACTCCGAGAGACGTCCGTTCGTTACAAACCTTGAATTGCCGAAATGTCCGCAGTTCAAAATAATCAGGATAGATGGATCCATCTATTTCGGATCGGTAAACCATATCGAGCACGGACTGGAGATGATGGGGAGTGATCCTTCCACGCATCATCTCCTTATCGTCTGTTCGGGAATCAACTTCATCGACATAGCGGGGGCGGAAATGCTGGACAAGCAGTGCAAACATCTTGCTGAATCCGGCACACAGCTCTACTTTTACGGAATAAAGGCGGGGGTGCAAAATATGCTCGATAAAACGGGACATCTGCGGGCCTGCCCTGAAAAGTTTTTCACATCAAAAGAGACAGCCATCGCCACCATCATCAAAAGGCTCGATTACGATGTCTGCGCGAATTGCACCCACAGGATATTCATTGAGTGCAAAGATCTACCATCTCCAGGCTCGACAGGAAAAAACTAAAAAAGGCGATGGAAGGGAAATCCCGCTCTTTCCAATCAGGCGATATTGAATAGGAACAAAGGAAAGATCTTCGCAGGAAAGCTCAGGAACGTTTCATCTCTTCGTCCAGCTTGGCGGCTATCTCGGATATCTTCGCGGTAAGATCCATATCGAACATGGTATCGACCTCAATATTGTGCTTTTCCAGCTTTGTCTTCATTTTTTCAAGATCCTTCGTCTGCTTTTCAGAAGCCTCTCTCAGCTTCATCAGCGCGAGATACGATTTTTTGATCGTATTGTAGCTGTCGCTTAGCTTGGCGTTGACCGTTTTCAGCAAGAGCTTATTGAAAGAGCGTTCCAGCCCTTCATTCACCATCGTTATCGACCAGTCTACTTCCAGGATGGTAGCTCCACGCTCAGCGCAGGCGGTAACATCGGCAGTCCGTTCACTTTCATCGATGATCGCCATCTCTCCGAAACAGTGCCCCACCCTGTCGTATCTCTTGATGACCGTCTGTTTTCCGGCGACTGTCCCTTTTACGACAGTGTGCCCCTTCAAAAGCCAGAATACCATCATGTCGAATTCACCCTTCTTGATGATCGCCTGCTTCGGAGGTATCTCTTTCAGCTCAATATATGGAATGCCATCGTTCCCGCAGAGATTGACCAGAAGCGGCCAGAGGTTTTTGGGAAATACCTCCTCGAAAAACGGAATGAATTTGAAAACTTCAGGATTTACCGGATTCTTGGCTTTCGTGCGCCCCTCAAGATACTCCTTTAATTTGTCTTCGAGCCTGTCAGCCATGATTCTCCCCAATAATCCGGTATTAAATACAACTTTTGACTACAAAACGGACTTTCATTCTATTCCCATGAACATCAACTTTCAAGAAAGATATAAATATCGCTAGTTTTCGATTTTCACCCTCTTGAATTTTTTAAAATGAACGAAACATCCATAATGGCTGCTTGCGAAAATGCCTTGCGAGTGACGCCTACTTCGCCCTGTAAATGACTGTTTCCCTGTAAAGGAGTATCCCTTCACTGTTAACAAGCGAAAAATCGCTCATGAGGTAATCGTCCTCGATGAACCACTCTCCTCTTAAAGTCCTCCCCTCGGTTTCCTGAGAGAAGGTGATCAGGTTTTCGCTGATATTTTTACCGCCGGAGTACTCCGCTATCGGATTCATATCGCTGTTATAGATTATGCTCCCGGCGGAGTTCGACGATATCGCCACCTTTATATGTATATCCGGTTTGCGTTTTCCAGAAATGAAATTGTCGATCTGGACCACTCTCACAGCTCCGTCTGAAAAAAGACCCACCCTGCTTTTAAACCGGCTCCCTTTTATCTGCGGATCTGAATTCACGTTATACTCCACTCCGACCGCCTCGAACTTCTTCCATGTTCCCGCATGCGACGGCACTGAAAAAAGAAGTGAAAAAACCGTGACTGAAATGAAAACCGCCCGAATCGTGGATATCTGTTTTTCCATAGCCTTTAAATATACTATACTGCACATGTTCAAGTGAAAAATTATCCGTGAATCCTTATGAATGGAGTATTGAAGTTAAATGATAAAACTTAAAGTCGAGCCGATAACATCGGAAAAAGCCGTTACCGAAGCAGTGGCAATTTTGGTCTATGAAGATGATAAGGAAGGGGCATCATACCGTGAACTCGATAAAAAACTTGGCGGGAAGATAGCCTCCCTCATAAAACAGAAGAAGTTCGTTCCGAAAAAAATGGCGGTACGCTCCATCGACAGCATGGGAAAAATAAAGCCGGACAGCGTAATACTTGTCGGCCTTGGCAAGAAAGAGGCATTCTCCGAAGAGATTCTTAGAAGGGCTTCCGCAAAGGCGGCCTCTGCGGCCGCGGGTGTCAGGGCAAAGAGTTTGACCATAGCCATCGATCCATTCATCACCACGCAGTTCAAGGCGGAGGAGCTCGCACAGGCGATGGCGGAAGGGTTGATCCTATCGACATACTCCTTTGCCAAATACGGCAAGAAGGAAGAGGACGTAGACGACGAAAGCAAACTTAATCTCGCTGTCATCGCTCAACGCAAAGATACCGCCAAGGGAAAGAGAGGTGTCGCCGTTGCGCAAAACGTCTGCTACGGCGTATACCTCGCGCGCGATCTGCAGAACCACGCCGGAAACATCGCTACGCCAACGTTCATCGCCAACGCCGCAAAAAAGGAGTGTGCCAAAGCTGGCGTTCGCTGCAAGGTGCTTGGCAAACGCGAGATAGAGAAGCTGAAAATGGGCTCCTTCCTCGCTGTGGCAAAAGGGAGCGCGCAGGAACCGAAGTTCCTGATTATGGAACATATGAAAGGGCCGAAAAGCGAAAAGCCTTTCGTGCTCGTAGGGAAGGGGCTTACTTTCGACAGCGGCGGAATTTCGCTCAAACCTTCCGCAAACATGGAAGATATGAAATTCGACATGAGCGGAGGAGCCGCAGTGATAGGAACGATGGTGGCGACCGGCCTTCTGAAAACCAGGAAGAACATTGTCGGTCTTGTCCCGTTAACGGAGAACATGCCGGGGGGAAGGGCCAACAAGCCGGGCGACGTCATCACCGCTTCGGACGGACAGACTATCGAAGTGCTTAACACCGACGCCGAAGGGAGGCTTATCCTCGCCGACGCTCTCGTCTACGCGAAACGCTACAAGCCTGCGAAGGTTGTCGACTTGGCTACGCTGACTGGGGCTATCGTCATATCGCTAGGGCATCAGGCGACAGGACTTTTCGGCAACGACCAGAAACTGATCGACAAGATAATCGCCTCTGGCGAGAAGACCGGTGAGCGCTGCTGGCAGTTCCCGATGTGGGAAGAGTATGAGGAGATGATAAAGAGCAAGATCGCGAACGTGAAAAATGTCGGCGAAAGGGGCGCTGGCTCCATCACGGCGGCTGCGTTCCTGAAGAAGTTTACCGATTACCCCTGGGCTCATCTTGATATTGCCGGTACGGCGGACAATGCGAAACCGACCGCGCCATACAATACCCCCGGAGGCACAGGTATAGGCATACGCCTCTTATTGGATTTGATTAACAAGTAGGTCGGTTTTTTTCATCGGCGGCACGGACACTCCTGTCCGTGTCTCCGCCCAGTGAGAAACTTGATTATTAACTGGCGTCCCCCTTTGTCCCCTCCTTGTGCGCTTACGCAAACAGATCAAAGCTGAATGCTCCCTTTTCTCCCCTCCTTGCGCGGATGCGCAATAAGGAGGGGTGCAGGGGTGGTTCACATTTCAAATCGAAAAGCAAAATTCAGGAATTCAGTGAAAAAATCGATAACCCCTCCTGCACCTCCCCTTTTGGCCTTCGGCCAAGGGGAGGAGTTTGTTGTTGGTTCCGATAGCACCGCCTACGACCAAGGGGAGGAGTTTGTTGTTGGTTCCGATTGCACCGCCTTCGACTAAGGGAAGGAGATAGCTGGTGATTCCGAGATTCCAGCCTACGGCCAAGGGGAGGATGGATAGTAATGTTTCCAACCACAGATACTCTCATCTCCTTACGCGATAGCGCAAAAGGGATGGACCGGGAGCCGACGTTCTTCCTGCTAAAGCTTAAATTAAAAAAGCGCCATTGAAGACCTCGACTGCGGGGCCGGTCATAAATACGCGGTTCGTCCCTTCGTCCCATCTTATCTTCAGCGTACCACCGGGGAGGTTCACCGAAACGATCCTGTCTGAAAGATTGTTCAGCACACCCGCGACCGCGGTGGCGCACGCCCCTGTACCGCAAGCGAGGGTTGCACCCGCTCCCCGCTCCCAGACACGGAGGTTTATGCTGTTTCGCGATTCCACCTGAGCAAACTCCACGTTCGTCCTGTTCGGGAACGACGGGTGGGTTTCAAGCATCGGGCCGTCCTTCTCAAGCTCCACCTTCGCGACGTCATTCACGAAAATAACGGCGTGAGGGTTCCCCATCGAAACGGCGGTTACGCTGTAAAAACCGTTCTTGGTGTTCACCGGCTGGCTTATCATCCGCCCTTCCCTGTGCACCGGTATCTTCGGCCCGTCGAGTATCGGCTCACCCATATCGACTTCCACGAGCTTCCCTTTTATCGACGTCCTGATTATCCCCGCGCCGGTCTCTACCGCGAGGTTCGCCTTCTTCGTTATTTTCCTCTCCTTGAGGAACATGGCGAAACATCGGATACCGTTACCGCACATCTCCGCTATCGAGCCGTCGCTGTTGTAAAGCTCCATTCTGAAATCGGCCTGAACCTCGCCGCGTGCCTTTGCCGCTTTCGACAGGTTCGAGGGTTTCCTTACAACCATGAACTGGTCGAACCCTATCCCGTAATGCCTGTCACCCAGCTTCTTTAAAAGCGCCGCGCCGAAGCGAAACTTCCCCGCGCGGTCGTCGACTATCACGAAATCGTTTCCAAGCCCGTGCCACTTCGAGAACTTTACTTCCTTTGCCATAACTACTCCGCCAGCTTCTCCCCGCGAACAAGGTCGTCCCATGTCTCCCTTTCGCGGACTATGTAATACCTGTCACCCTTCACCATTATTTCGGGGACGCGCCTGCGCGAATTGTAATTCGACGACATCGTGAAACCGTATGCCCCGGCGCTCATCACCGCCATCAGCTCACCCTTTTTGAATTCCGGCAGAATACGCTCTTTCGCGAGAAAGTCCCCCGATTCGCATATCGGCCCTACAACGTCGACTTCCACCTTCTTCCTGCCGATCGATTCCTGCGATACCGGCTGGATGGTCTGGTGCGCGTTATATAGCGACGGCCTTACGAGGTCGTTCATGCCTGCGTCGGTAATGTAGAAATTCTTCCCTTCGTTCTGCTTCGTGTAAAGGACGCGCGAAACCAGCACTCCGGAGTTTCCGGCTATCAGACGCCCCGGCTCAAAAACGATGGTGCAGCCGCTCCCCTTGAGCACAGGGACTATCTCCTTTGCCAGCTCTTTCGGGAGCGGCGGGGCCTCATCCTTGTAAGGTATCCCGAGCCCTCCGCCGATGTTGAGGTACTTTATCCTTATATCCTTCTCCTTCAGCTTCTCCACGAACGCCAGCAATCTTGCCAGCGCGTCGACAAACGGGGAAATTTCCGTTATCTGGCTTCCAATGTGCTGATGGACGCCGATTATCTCTATATTCTCCATCCTCGAAGCGAGGATATACTCCTCGAGCGCGGTATCTATGTTGAAGCCGAACTTGTTCGCCTTCAGCCCGGTGGAGATATACGGATGGGTCTTCGGATCGACATCCGGGTTTACCCTGAGCGCGACCTTCGCTTTCATGCCGAGGCGCGAGGCTACCGTGTCGATAGCGAAAAGCTCCTGTGAAGATTCGACGTTGAACATCAGAACCCCGCTTTTCAAGGCGTACTCTATCTCCTCTTCGGTCTTGCCCACCCCGGCATAGACGATCTTCGACGGCGTCGCTCCCGCCTTCAACGCCCGGAAAAGTTCGCCGCCGGATACGATGTCGCATCCCGCACCCGCCTTTATCAGTTCGTTTAGCACCGCGAGGTTCGAATTCGCCTTCACCGCGAAACAGATAAGGCGGTCGATATCCTTGAACGCGTCGTCGAAAACCTGAAAATGCCTTATGAGCGTATGCTGGCTGTAGCAGTAAAACGGGGTGCCAACCTCGTTGGCAATTTTCTCAAGGGGCACACCTTCACAATGAAGGGAACCGTTCTTATATTCAAAATCGTGCACAGTCTTTCTCCATAAAAAAGCGGGAATTGGAGACGCTATTCTACACGCACGCAATATCGGTTATCAACAGGGATTGACGGCCCGCCTGGGAAGCTCCAAATCAGGGGTGCAGGGGTGGTTCACAAACCAAAGTGAAAAGTGAAATTCAGGAATTATGAAAAAAACCGATAACCCCTCCTGCACATCCCCTTACGGCCTTCGGTCATGGGGAGGAAATTGTTGATGGTTCCAAGTTTATGGTCTTCGGTCAAAGAAAAACAAAAACCGTGAGCAGCGGACCGCTTCACCGCTTACGTAAGAATACGTCTTTGCTGAAATGACATGCCATCATGGTGATGACATGCGTATGCGGACGGTCTCCCCACTCTGGCACTAAATCACCGTACCAATTTTCGCAAGTACAATTCTAGGTGGGGATGATATGCAAGGGGATAGCAGGTAAGCGAGAACAGATTACAGCGTGATGCCGTCTTCCTCGTGCGTATGTATTTTTCTTTTCAGGTAATTGTTCAACGCAAGGAGGATCATTATCGCAATTCCCCACTGGGTTAAACATGTACCGAGGCTCTTGACCGCGATAGGGTTCCACCACCCTTCCCCGCTAGTTGCCTCAATTGCCCACCAAGACATGAGGGCAATGAACTCCACCGGAATAATATATGTAACTACAGGATCGAACCATCCGCCGACGCTCATGTGATCGTACTTCCCAAGCCGCACCTCTTCCTTTTCGCCTATCTGAACAAGGTTGGATATTTTTTCTCCATTACTCATCATGTGTACCGCTCTCTGCTCTTCGATCAGTTCAACGCGGAAAGCTTTCGCACCATAACCGATTATGAGCCAGGCCAGGAACATCCCCGAAATGATCAGCCCCTGACCCCATACAAAATCCTGGTTGTCGAGAAAATCGAGGCTGTACGCGGAGAGCGAACCGAACATCAGTGTCGTCAGGGCAACCAGGATAACAGACTGTTGCCGGGAATAACCGAAATCCATGACGACGCGCACCGGGAGTTCCACGAGTGATATAAGCGAGCTTAGCGCGGCGAAAATAAGCGTTAAGAAGAAGAGTGGCGCGAAGATATTTCCGTACGGCATCTTTCCAAAGAGCTCCGGCAGGGCGAAGAAGGTAAGGCCTACGCTGCTCTTGCTGAATACAGCTTCCGCTTCCGCCGATGGAAGTATGGAAAATATGGTCGGAATTATCGCCAGCGCGGCGAAAATCGACGCGATGTTGTTCCCTATCCCTGTGAAAAAAGTGTTCGTTACGATATCTTCGTCCTTGCTTACATAGACGGAATAGGTAAGGTAGAGGCCGAATCCCGCGCCTGTGGACCATGCCGACTGCGCCAGAGCGTTTATCCAAGTTTTGTAGTTGCCGAAATACTCCCATTTCGGCACGAACAGATATTCAATCCCCTTCATCGCGCCCGGCAGTGTGCAGGCGTAAATTGCGGCTGATATAAGGAGAAGGAAGAGTGTCGGTATCATAAAGGTATTCATCCTCTCTATCCCGGTTACGCCGCCGACGAATATCACGGCGCTGCAGATAAGAAGAGGAATAGCCATATATACAAATTCGATGCTGTCGCCGGTAAATGCCATGAAAAAATCTGTCGCTCCCCCGCCAGCCATTTGAGAAAGGTTCCCGGAAAGCGTCTGGAAGAAGTAGTAGAAACACCATCCGGCGATAACCGTGTAGTAGAAAAGGACGCATGTCGCCACCAGGGCCATAAAGCCCCCCATCCATGCCCTGTTTTTCCCGCCGAACTTCGCGAACGAGCCTACTACACCTTCGCGGGTCTTCCTGCCGAGAGAGTATTCGGCAACCATAAGCGGTATCGACCAAAGAAACAGAAAAAGCATCCAGAGGATTATAAAGACCCCGCCTCCGTTCTCGGCGGCGATCCTTGGGAAGCGCCAGATGTTTCCGACGCCAATCGCGCAACCAAGAGAAGCGGCCAGCAGCCCCCAGCGGGATGAAAAGCGCTCCTGGGGGGTACTCCCTCCGCTCAAATCTCCATATCCTCGATGAATTTTGTGTCTATGTCCCCGTTAATAAATCTTTCGGTATGCAAAATCCTGACATGAAGAGGAATTGTTGTTTTTATTCCGGTAATGTGGAATCCCCCCATGGCGCGGCGCATTCGGGCGATCGCCTCCTCCCTGTCACGCCCCAGCACTATCACTTTCGCTATCATCGAATCGTAATATGGCGGTATTCGGTAGCCGTTGAAGAGCGCGGTATCTACCCTGACGCCGGGACCGCCTGGAAGGTATACTTCATCCACTTTTCCGGCAGACGGCATGAATGTGACAGGATCCTCCGCGTTTATTCGGCACTCAATGCTGTGCCCGTTTATATGGATATCATCCTGGGTAAACGAAAGTTTTTTACCCGCGGCAACCCGTATCTGTTCCTTAACCAGATCTATGCCGGTTATCATCTCGGTAACCGGGTGTTCCACCTGGATCCTGGTGTTCATCTCCATGAAGTAATAACTGCCGTCCGAGTTGTACAGGAACTCCACCGTGCCGGCATTGTAATATCCTATCTCCCTGGCAAGCCTGAGGGCCGTATCACCCATCATTTTTCTTGTTTCCGCGTCAACCGCAACTGACGGGGCCTCTTCAAGAAGTTTCTGGTGCCTTCTTTGTATTGAACAGTCGCGCTCGAAGAGATGAACCAGGTTGCCATGCTTGTCGCCGATAATCTGGATCTCTATATGCCTCGGCTGGGTAATGTACTTTTCCATGTATATCTCGTTATTGCCAAATGCGGAAGCGGCCTCTGCCCGCACTATCTTCAGCGAATCTACTAGCTCGTCTTCGCTATGGACGAGCCTCATCCCTTTTCCACCGCCGCCGGCGGACGCCTTGAGCAAAACCGGATACCCTATCTTGCTCGCCACATCGAGAGCCTCCTCCGGCCCCGACAAAGGACCGTCGCTACCCGGCGTTACGGGAACGCCAGCTTTTTTGGCGGTAGCCTTGGCCTGGCTTTTGTCCCCCATCAGCTGTATATGTTTTACGCTCGGTCCGATGAAATTAATGTTGCACGACTCCAAAACCTCGGCAAAACCGGCATTCTCGGATAGGAAGCCGTATCCCGGGTGAACCGCATCGCAGTCGGTAACTTCCGCGGCGGCAATCAGCGACGGGATATTCAGATAGCTTTTCGACGCCTCCTTCGGCCCTATGCAGATCGCCTGATCGGCATACCGTACCGGCAAGGAATCGGCGTCTGCTTCCGAGTGCGCCAAAACGGAACGGACACCAAGCTCCCTGCAGGCGCGGATAATGCGCATTGCCACTTCGCCTCTATTGGCGATAAGAACCTTCTTAAACATTTGAGGTTATAACTCCTTCCGGATTTTTTTAGAAAATTGATGGGGGTACAACAGGTTATACCGGCTCAATTTTGAAGATAGCCTGCCCGTATTCAACCGGGGAACCGTTTTCAACAAGAATCGACACTATCTTCCCTTTAACGTCAGAATCTATCTCATTCATCAGTTTCATCGCTTCGATAATGCAGACAACCTGCCCCTTGTTTACAAAATCACCCTCCTTAACATAAGGCTCGGCATCTTCCGCGGGCGCTCTGTAAAATGTCCCTACCATCGGCGATTTGATCAAATGATAATTTCCTTCGTCTTCATCGACGGCTTCCGCCCCCTTGGCACCACCCTTTGACGTTTCAGCCGCCGCATGAGGCTGCGGAGCGTGAACCGGAGCGTAAGCCGCCGGATGGGGGTGATACGCCACCCCTTCAGGCGACTTGGTTATTTTTATTTTCTTGCCGTCTTCAACCACCTGGAGTTCGTTTATGTTGCTCTTCTCAACGAGCCGAACCAGTTTTTTTAGTTCGTCAAAATCCATTTCACTTCCCCTTAAACAAGGTTATTCATTAAAACACCCGGCTAAATCGCGGCCGGAACGCGAACTAAAACTCTCTGATAAATGCTAACCTTTCACTCTTTCCACATACTGCCCTGTGCGCGTATCGATTTTCAGTTTGTCGCCGATATTGACAAAAAGCGGCACCAGAATTTCCGCTCCAGTTTCTACAGTGGCAGGTTTTGAAGCGCTCCCGGACGTATCCCCCTTTAGGCCCGGCTCGGTATGCGTAACCACCAGTTCCACCGATATCGGGAGCTCCATATCTATCAGCTCTCCGTTATGAATAAGAACCTGTACATTGCTGTTCTCCTGCATGAACTTCGCCTTGTCCCCCACCTGTTCCACGGAGAGAAAGGTCTGCTCATAGGTCTCGGTGTCCATGAAGTGATAACCGGAATCATCAAGATAGAGATATTGCATCTCCTTCTCTTCAAAGTCCGGAAGCTTGATGGAATCCCCCCCCTTGAACGTCCTTTCAAGAACCTGTCCTGTTTTGAGGTTTTTAATTTTTGCCTTTACGAAGGCCTGTCCCTTACCCGGCTTGGTATGAGCAAAGGAGACAACCTCATAGAGAACTCCATCCAGCTCGATTTTTTTACCATTTCGGATACCATTCATATCAATTGTCGGCATTTCTTTATCCTTTCTTGTGAGGAGGGCATTTTACCCATTTTTTAGCGATTTATGCAAATTTTTGACAATTTCAGGCCAATTTTCGATATTTTTCGCTTTTTTTCAAAAACCCGGTACTCTCCCGGAAAAACCACCGAAAACCTGCGCAACCCCTTTCGGTGAATTTTTCCAAGCCGATTTCATCATCCTCTCTTTGCGGTTTTTCCCTGAATTCCGAATACCTCAATTCCGCAAAAAGAAAGGCATTCTATAGCAGTATTACCTGAATCGTGAAAATATATTTTAGATTCAAAAACCATTGCCGGCATTCACGGGGCGATTTTTCATGGAAGCCGGGTGGAGCATTGATTCGAGATATCTGCATGCCGAAAATGATTGCCCAATCTCATCGGAGGGCTACGACGCCATCCTGATTCTGGTCTCTGACTACGATGAAGAGCTCAATGACGAGAGGTGACGGGTTCCGTAAAAACCATTCAAACCGACTCCCTTAAATACTCAAGCCAGGCTCAAAAGCTGTGCAAAACGCTCTTGTAAATTTCATACAGGGACATCAACGATAATTTATTCAACGCCGCCGGTTGCGTGGCCCACTTATGCAATCTATACTGGAGCGCAATCATGAAGGAGACACTTTTCAATGTTTAGAGGTTCGATAACAGCGCTGGTAACACCGTTCAAGAACGGAAAGATCGAGCAGGGGCATTTCAAGGATATTATCGAATGGCAGATAGAAAACGGAACAGATGGAATAGTCCCGTGCGGTTCCACGGGGGAATCTGCGACGCTCGACTACAAGGAGCATAAAGAGGCAATCGGCCTGGCGGTGAAGATCGCAAACGGGCGGGTAAAGGTAATTGCCGGCACCGGGAGCAACTCCACAACCGAAGCGATAGAGCTGACCTCAGCGGCAAAAGACCTCGGCGCGGACGGCGCACTACTGCTTGCTCCCTACTACAACAAGCCTACTCAGGAAGGGACATACCTCCACTTCATGGCTATCGCCGACGCGGTGGAGATTCCGCAGATAATCTACAACGTCCCTTCACGGACCGCTTTGAACATCCTCCCCGATACCGTGGCGAGGCTGGCAAAACATGAGAATATAGTTGGAATAAAAGAGGCGACAGGCTCGGTGGAGCAGGCATTGCACGTTATCAACCTCTGTCCGAAGGATTTCCTCCTCCTTTCAGGCGACGACGCTATTAACTGGCCATTGCTTGCCATCGGTTCGGCTGGCTCCATCTCGGTGACCGCTAACGTCGTTCCGAAAAAGATGTCTGAAATGCACACGCTTTTCTTCGATGGGAAAACCGCCGAGTCGCTGAAGATACATTACGAACTTCTTGAACTCCACAAGGTGATGTTTATCGAAACGAATCCTATCCCGGTAAAATCCGCTCTCGCGATGATGGGGAGAGTGAACGACGAATTCCGTCTTCCGCTTACCCCTGTTTCCGACGGCGCGCGAAAAATACTTGAAAAGGCATTAAGGGATTACAAGCTTCTATAACGCACCCCCCGTTTCGGCGGGGGAGCGACTTCTCAAACCGGAGTGACACATGACCGCTCACAAAAAAACGGTGGAGTGCCCGAACTGCGGCGAACCGATAGAGGTTTTTAAAAATCCAAAACCGACGGTCGATATCATTATTGAAATGCCCGGCGGAATAGTTTTGATACACAGGAAGAACGAGCCGAAGGTATGGGCAATCCCCGGAGGCTTTGTCGACTACGGTGAATCGCTTGAAGACGCGGCTGTCCGCGAAGCTAAGGAAGAGACCGGCCTCGACATCTGCGAACTCCGACAGTTCCACGCGTATTCAGACCCGGCGCGCGACAGGAGATCGCACAATATCAGCGTGGTATTCACCGCGAAGGGAGAAGGAATCCCGAAAGCCGCCAGCGACGCTGACGACATAGCGCTATTTGATAAAGAGAGTCTCCCCGAACATCTAGGCTTTGATCACCGCGACATCCTCGACGACTATTTCAGCCGCCGTTATTAATTCTTCCGCTAGATATTCTATTCTGGAAATTCACTCGCCGACTATCTTGTCGATATTTTTTCCTTTGTCTTTTCCACCACCCTTTGCGGGTATCGACCTGATGAACTCTATCGCCATAAGCATTCCTATCGCTAGGAGTATCATGACGATAATTGTCGTCTCCTTCGGGAAGAACGCGAGCACCCCCGCGTTTATGCCGAGATAGATACTGACAAGGTATATCATCCGGTTTATCTGTTCAGGGCTGAGACCGAGCGAAAGGAGCCTGTGGTGCGTATGAAGCTCGTCACCCTCAAAAGGATTTTTCCAGCTGAATATCC
Organism: Nitrospinota bacterium; assembly: GCA_029881495.1. Taxonomy (NCBI): domain Bacteria; kingdom Pseudomonadati; phylum Nitrospinota; species Nitrospinota bacterium. Next base: position 17,794 of record JAOUMJ010000006.1, read on the forward strand.
GCCTGAAGAAAGAGAAAAAGATATCGAGTATCGGGATAGCCGCCACAATAACAGGGACAAGTAGCGTGACCGTTACCGACCCTTTTCGTCGTTCAGTAATGGAGATCGCCGCAAGGACGAAGCCGAGAAAGAGCGAGCCTGTATCCCCCAGATAGATTTTCGCGGGGGGGAGGTTCTGCCCTATAAAGCCGAAGATGGATCCTACCAGTATCAGCGAGAGTGCGGCAAGTGTCGTTTCGCCGAAAATGTGGCTTATCGTAAACATCGTCATCGCGGATATAAGGCATATGCCGGACGCAAGGCCGTCGAGGCCGTCAATTATATTCACCGCATTGGTGAGAAGGAGTATCCAGCCGACCAGGAGAAGGTTGCCCCATGTGCCGAGTAACACCGATGAACCGGGATTCGTTGAGACGTGCGCGAAGGGATTTGTGAGTTTTTCCATCCCGAGACCCGACGCTACAAGTATGACCGCGGCGATAATCTGAACGAGGAGTTTCACAGCCGGCGAGGCGTGGTACAGATCGTCATACAGTCCGAGGAGCGCTATAACCATTGCGGCAACGATGAGGCCTGTAACCCTCTGATAAGTATCTCCTATCCCTTCGGGATAGAAAAATACTGAAATCGCAACTACCAGGATGAAAGAGACCGCGATGGCTATGCCGCCCGCTGTGGGGATTTTCCTTGGGAGCGATTTTTTATCGACTATCCCGAGTTCGCTGAACCGGGCTGGAAGCCGTCTGGAAATGACCCACGATACGACAAAGGAAGCGAAAAAAAATGTAAGGTACTGAAACCAAATCATACGCCTGCTTTCAACTTCTCAAATTTCCCGAAATGGATCCTAATAAACTCGACCGACTGGCGGAAAATACCTGTGTTCACTGCTATGATCGATATACCCAGATATCTTAACATTATAAGGAGAAATGCCAAATGATAACCGATACCCCCTCCGTCCCTTATCCTCTCCTTTGCGAACAAGATCAGATGCGACCTGGTCATATGGTAGTGATAGAAAAGCCTCTTTCTGGGGGCGCTGTCAAAGCAGGCCCCGCCATGATGAACGACCTTTACATCCGGCATGTACCTGATGGCAAAACCGGCCCTGCGAAAGCGGAGAAAAAGCTCCACCTCCTCTACAAAGAGGAAGAAAAACTCGTTAAATCCCCCCGCTTCCCTTATGGTGGACGACCTTGTCATAAAGAACGAGCCTGAAAGCGCGTCAACGTCTGCCGGTTCATCGTCTGGGAGGTAGGACATGAAATATTTTCCAAACCTGCGGCTCGAAGGGAACAGTCTGCCCAGACCGAGAAGATAATAGAGGGAGGTCGCTGGATCGGGGAAACCCCTTTTGCACTGCCTCATGAAGCTCCCGTCCGAATTCAATATCCTTGGTCCGATCGCGCCTATCTCGCGGTCTACCACAAGGGTTTCCAACAGTCTGGCAATGACAGGTTCTATGAACTCCATATCGGGATTTGCAAAAAGAACATAGTCCGATTCCACGAAAGGGAGCGCGCTGTTATTCCCTGCGCCGAAGCCTATGTTTGCCCTGTTCTCGACAACCGTCACAAATGGAAACTCGCTTCTCAACATCTGTACCGAACCGTCCGTTGAACCGTTGTCTGAAACTATCACCTGAAGATTCGCGCTATCCTCGAAAAGCGTCAAGCTTCTCAGCATCGTCGCAAGCGCGCCCTTCCCGTTCCAGTTCACTATGATTACCGAACAAAAGGGCTTTTCCATTTTTCTAATCATTTTCAAGCTACCATCACAAATCAAGTATAAACTGCAAAAATATATTCAAAACTCTTTTTGAAAGTGGGGCTTTTACACCTCATCCTGAGACAATTATCTATCTACGCTCCCCCTGCCTGGCTGTCGTTAAAAATAGCGCCCCAAAGAATACCGCGGATACGGCAAGAGGGGCAACATGATAGGGAAAATTCGACAGCGCATTGATATTTATAACTGTAAATCCTGAAAAAGAGGCGAGCGCTACCAGTCGTTTTTCATCGGGTGGACCACCATTCAGATACGTTCCGAGAAACCTGAAACATATATATAGGATTATTCCTATAATTCCGAGCAAAGGGATCGTCGATATAAGCCCCCCTTCACCCAAAAACTGCAGAAAATCGTTATGCGCCTGATGTGCCGATCTCGTCACAAGCACAGGAGGCGGATTTCCGATCCAGGCCGCGCGCCTGTACTCCACGAAATGCCTGAAATAATATCCCGGTCCCTTCCCTATGATCGGCGACTCGGTAAACATCTGGTACGACGCCTGATACTGGCTCATTCTCTCCAGCATCGACCATTTCTTGATGGCTCTTGAATCGCTATCCATATTTACTAGCCTTTGAGTGAAAAACAGCAGAGTAACTGCAAACAGTATCCAAATTACTATCAGCTTCGAAAGCTCCAATCCTCCCCCCTTTTTAAAATGAACGGAGAGGACTATCAGAAGAAAAACAAAAACCGCTCCGAGAGAGAGTATTCCCCCCAGATTTTCTGAAAGGATCAGAGGAACAAGGACAACTGCAAGGAGGAAAAGATACGAAATAAATTCCTTTCCCATTCTTGCGTAAACAGTTTTCAGAAAAAGGAATGGCGCAATACTGCAGATTAATGGCGCGAGCATGTTCGGGCTGTCCATGAATCCGGCCACTCTGTATTTCCGGTATACCTCATGGAAATCCGCGTCAAGGCTTTCGAAAAACGGATCGTGACCCGAATATTGCGCTATACCCATGACTGCGTTTATCAAAACAGGAATTAGAAATATCTTCAGCCACCGCTCCCCTCTATCCACAGAAACGATCTTAACGAAGGAGAAAAATAGCATTATGCCGGCCATGTAATTCATCAAGGTTCTGAAGCCGTGGGGAGTATGCTCGTTCAGGAGATACGATATGCTGAAGGCAACAGCCGAGATAACCAGCAACGCCGCAATATATTTTCCGGTGCCGAGGTCATGGTATACCCTGAGAAATCCAAGACGTTTCTCGGAAGGGAGGAGCAAATATTCGGATATAGAGCAGATGAATACGCCTAGAGCAACGATATGGAAAAATGTTTCTTTCACTTCCCTGAATTCATCGTAGGAGTATGGCCAGAAAAGAATTGGGCCAACTGCAATCAGGAGAATGAGAAGTTTTTCTTCCAATTTTCTATAGGCCATCCGCTATTATCCCTTTCAAATACCGGATATCTGACTGTTTAAACGTTTGCCTCACCGCGTTTTTTTCATCTTCAGTCAGCTTCAAATAGGAGTTTGACAGGATCTCTTTTACTTCCATCCCACCTTTTTCGCCTCTTTCAGAAAACCATTCCGGCGGTGACACATTTATAAAATATTCTTCCAACAGTGTAACCGCCACAATGTTCTCCGGCGGCACACCACGATTAAAGGAAGAGAGCGAATTGTAAGCTATCATCATGGCAATCCCAGATGCCCCTTTTTCAAAATAATGATCCGCCGCCTCCGGGATCTTGTCGCCATGCCGAATGAGCCAATCAAGATCAGCCGGATTTTGAGAAAGAAAATAATTTATGCTGAATTGCCCGATCGCTTCGCTGATATTGCCGGTCAGCTCGAAATTTTCCGCAAGCACGCGGTGCTCAAAGCTCTCCCTCCTGATATTGATCGCCTTCAATATCTCCTTTTTTGCCTCAAGGAGGAGTATCTTCGAGCCCGGCTTATCGAGCCCCCTGTCCAGCGCCATCTGCTGCAGCGACGCCGCGAGGTAATGCCTTAAGATAAAATCATCGCCGTTCCTTTGAACTCCCGCATGGAAAATATCGACCGCCGAGCTGTTCTTCTCCTTGTACAGCGCCAATCCGCTTTTCATGTACATCCCCGCGGAGGCCCTCCATAGCAGAAGCGACGATATCGCGATAAATACGAACAGAGATACAGCCGCTACCGCTTTTTCACGCATCTTCAAGACAGATATCCTTCGTGATCAGCTTCGTTTCTGCGCGTTTGCCTGGTAGAACTGCCATTTCTACATATCGTCCCTTCACCGTGATATGGATACATCTTTTTGCCGAAATAGCCCCATATGATATCCCCAACATTTTTTTCATCACAAAACCATTCCTGTTTTAGATACTATACTCTCCAATTATGAAAACAAAGCTGTTGAAGATTCAAAAGAAGCTTTCCGACAGATTTGGACCAAGAAACTGGTGGCCTGCTGAGACCGATCTGGAGGTCTGCATAGGCGCTATTCTTACCCAGAATACTTCATGGAAAAACGTGGAAAAAGCGATATCGGCCCTACGCATAGAAAATCTTCTATCTATCGACGCACTTACTGCCATCGAAGAACACAAGCTCGCCTCACTGATCAAGCCTGCCGGATATTACAATCTGAAAACGAAAAGACTGAAGAGCCTGATACATTATTTATCCACTGTAAACAGCGGGGACTGGCGCCAGTTCCTTAGGAAGAGCCCGCTTGAAAAGGCGAGGGATTCGCTCCTTTCCGTATACGGTGTAGGGCCGGAAACCGCCGATTCCATACTCCTTTACGCCGCCAACCGAAGGTCATTTGTCATCGACAAATACACCATCCGTTTCGGAGCCAGATTTGGCCTTTTCCGGGACGATATCGGCTACGAAAGGGCGCGAGCCTTCTTTATGGAACATCTCCCGAAAAGCTGGAAACTTTACAACGAATATCACGCTCTCATCGTGGCGTTAGGTGCCACGCACTGCAAAGCGAAACCGGATTGCGTACCGTGCCCTCTTCTAGATGATTGCCCGACAGGGAGAAATAATCTGTCCATGAATTCCGTTAGATCCAGCAAAAAGAAAAAAGGGGTGCGCCTATGAGATATATCCAGATCGAACAGGGAGATTGATAGAACGGAAAACTCTACTGGTCTATATTGCCGAAATCTTCCGGCTTTACTTCATTGAGCCACTTCTTCCACTGCTGATCTTCGCCCAGTGATGCATCCTGTGAGGTGTCGAATGATTTGGCCTCTTCGAGTACCTTTTTTTCCACGAGGATTTTCGCGTTCATCCTGAGAGCCACGGCAATAGCATCAGACGGCCTGGAATCTATCTCCAGGTTCATTTTGCCCAGCTTTACGGATATGATCGCGAAAAATGTATTGTCCTTCAGTTCGTTTACGCAGATGTAATCGACGTTTGCCACAGCCGCGTCGAATATGTTCTTGATTAGGTCGTGAGTCATTGGCCGCGGCGGACTCACCTTCTCCATCTCAAGGGCGATTGCGTTGGCTTCAAAAACCCCTATCCAGATAGGAAGCGAGCGGTTCCCTTCAAGATCCTTGAGTATCAGGATAGGCATATTTGTTACAGGATCAAGGGTAAGACCCTCAACCCGCATCTCTATTCTGCTGCCGTTTTCCATTTTCTCGCCTTTCCTAAACCGGCTCGCCTAAAAGGTTGTACCCTGCGGCGCCGTAAATTCTGAGTTCGATCTCCTCTCCGATCAGGCCCCGTGCACCTTTGAAAACAACCATGAAATTGTCGCGCGTTCTGCCTGAAAGGAATCCGCTGTTATCGGCAGAATGGCGCTTCATGTTTCCATTATATGTATCTTCGCACAGCACCACAACTTTTCTTCCCTTCATATCAAGATTCTTTTCGGCAATGATCGATTTGTGCAGTGTCAGCGCCGTATCGAATCTCTCCTGCGATACTTTTCTCTCTACCTGTTCCCCATACCCGGCGGCTGGCGTCCCGGAGCGTGATGAATAATTAAAAAGGAAAAGGGAATCAAACCGTACCCTCTTCATTACCTCACATGTAGAAAGAAAGTCTTCCTCCGTCTCTCCAGGGAAACCTACCATCAGGTCTGTTGAAATGGATATCCCTTCAACGGCATTCCGAATCCGCTCAACTTTGGCGAGATATTCCGAAACCGTGTACCCCCTGTTCATCCTTGCCAGCACACTGTCGGATCCGGATTGAAGCGGCATATGAAGACTTGGGCATATTTTTCTCGAGACAGCCATTTCTTCTATAAGTTCGTCGGTAATATCCTTCGGATGCGACGTCATGAACCTTATCCGCTGAACGCCGTCTATTTCTTCGACACTTCTCAGCAATTCAGGAAATGTTATCTCCGGCGTCAATCCCTTTCCGTAGGAATTCACGTTTTGCCCTATGAGGCAGATCTCCCTGTACCCCTTTCCCGCAAGATCCCTTACTTCCCCGATGATCGAATCGGGATGACGGCTGATCTCCCTCCCCCGTGTTCCGGGAACGACGCAATATGTACAGTGGTTGTCGCACCCTTTCATGATACCGATCCACGCAACTACGCCGCTTTTCCTCACCAATCCTTCGGGTGAATCCCAGGTTATTTCTTCCGAGAATCCGATATCCATCTGTTTTCTGCCGGAAACGAGCCTTTGGCTTATCAATTCCGGTATTTTACTTATGGAATCGGGGCCAAAAACTATGTCCAGGCCAGGCGCTTTCCTGAAGATCTCTTTCTTGTTAAACGTAGCCATGCATCCGCCCAGCGCAATAAGGAGATTTTTATTTTTCTCTTTCAACTCTGCCAGTCTCCCTATGTACGAAAACACCTTGTTTTCCGCCTTTTCCCTTATAGAGCAGGTGTTGACGAGGATCAGATCGGCCTCCTCAGCCAAATCGACCTCCGACATTCCGTTTGATACAAGGACTCCGTTCATCTTTTCCGAGTCATACTTGTTCATCTGGCATCCGAACGTAACCAGCTTGAATGTTGACGGCATTTTTTCTTCCGCCGTCGCGGCAATATCGGCCTGTTCCTGGTAATCCATTTTTCAGCCTGCCGGAGGGTACATGTGATACAGCATGAAGTAGATAATAACACCGGTGAACGAAACATATATCCAAATCGGGAGGGTCCATCTCGCTATTACGGGGTGCTTCTCGAAATTCCCCCTGATGGCGTGGTACAGGGTGACAAATATCATCGGCAGCATGATGATTGATAGAACCGTATGCGTAAGGAGTATCGTGAAATATACCTTCCTCACCCCACCTTGTCCGCCGAATTTATAGGTTCCCACATTGTAGTGATAAACAAGATAGGAAATAAAGAATATGGCCGAAGCGGCAAGCGCGGAGATCATGAATTTTTTATGGCTCTCCTTGTTTTTCATTTTAATGTTGTAATACCCCAGCGACAGGAACAGCACGCATAGCATATTCATCGATGCCTGGAAATGAGGCAGCATTGTTATCTTTATCATCTATTTTTCCCCTTTCTGCGAAACTATTACCGCCATGCCGAACGTTACAAGACAAAACGCCACGTTCACAACCGCGCAGAGGCCGGGTGATGGAAGCCCTTCGAATGTTCCCGGCAAAAACAAAACCTGCTGAAGCGCCGAAACAGTATACGTCAGCGGGTTTACCGTCACCAGCCAGTCCAGCCACGAAGGGACGCCGCTTTTGGGAAAGAGCGCGCCGGAGAGGAGCCACATCGGTATTAGAAACATGTTCATAACAGCGTGGAATCCCTGTGTGGAATCGAGGTTCCATGCCAGCATGAACCCGATCGCCGCAAGCGAGAACGACGCGCCGAAAAGTATCAGCATCATTTTTACGATCGAGCCGACCTCCGGGCTTATGCCGAATATCAAGCCGATAATCAGGAACGGAATTCCCTGGATGAGCGCCAGCGTCGCGCTTCCGAACACTTTCCCGAATACAACAGCAGTGCGCGAGACAGGAGCCACAAGGACCGATTGCAGGAATCCTTCATGCCTGTCTTCAATTATGGAGATCGAGGAAAAGACCGCTGTAAACAGGAATATCAGTGTAAGTATCCCAGGAAAGAAGTAGTGCATGTATGAGATCCCCTCGCCGGTGCCGGGGCGGAACGAGCCGCTGAAGCCTGTCCCTATGAATACCCAGAATATTATCGGCGGCACAAGACCCCCTATTACCCTGCTTCTGTCGCGATAAAACCGTACAAGCTCCCTCTTCCAAAGCGTAAGAGCCGATGAAAAAAAATGTCTCATTCCGTCTCCTTCTCGCCATGCAGAAATCCATGTCCGGTCTTCTGGATGAAAACATCCTCAAGCGTCGGCCTCCCGAACGTCACGCCTGTCACTTCATCTGGAAACGATTCCACTATCTGCGAAACGAACCTGTGCCCGTTCTCTTTTTCAATTCTCACCTTGCCGTTCACCAGGAGAGGCTTGTCGTTGAATTTCATGCCGTAGCTTTTCATGAACTCTTCCGGCTTATCGGCTGATACGGTGATGATATCCGCTCCAATGGATTTTTTCAGCTCTTCCGGCTTGCCGTTCACTTCCACCTTCCCGCTGTCCATTATCACGATATGGTCGCACAGCTCCGCTTCGTACATTAGGTGGGTAGTTAAAAGCACAGTCACTCCGTCTACCGTCTTCAATGTTTCAAGCATATTCCACATCGACCTTCTGGCGCGTACATCAAGTCCGGTGGAAGGCTCATCCATTATCAGAAGTTCCGGCTTGTGCATGATCCCCTTGGCTATTTCAACACGCCGCTTTTCCCCCCCCGAAAGGGTTTCCACAAATTTGTCCCGCTTCTCCTCAAGCTGGAATTTCTCAAGAAGTTCGCCGATGCGCGCCTTTAGTTGCGCCCCCGATAATCCGTAAAGATGTCCGTGGTAGTGGAGGTTCTCTTCCACTGTGAGTTTTTTATCGAGGCTAGGGGATTGAAAAACGACCCCAATTTTTTTCCTTACATCCGGTTTCCGCGCGGCAATATCGAGTCCGGCTATTTCGCATCTCCCGGACGTCGGCTCTATCAGCGTGGAGAGTATTTTGAACAGAGTAGTCTTCCCCGATCCGTTCGGACCCAGAAAACCGAAGATATCCCCTTTTCTTACCGAAAGGTCTACCCCTTTTAGGGCCTCGTACTCTCTGGATCTCCTTCTTGCAGGATATGTATGTCTTAAATTTTCAGCAATAACTATATCCAACGTGTAAGCCCTTCCATCTTTGCAATGTATTTTTTTTCATGGATATCCCGTATTCGGTGACTTGGAGATGATAACACGCCGAAAAGGGATAAACCAAAACTCCCTCGCGGTGTTCGGGCGTGGAGATAATTTACGGCCCGTAGTTGACTATCTTGTATGTGATGCTGACATAAAGAAAGATGACCACAAGGATGAGAACCGCGGCCAAGATGGCCATGCGGATCCGGAGTTTTTTATCGTCTCCACCTTCAGTCATGTTGTGTACCGCCCTTTACTTTAACATTCTTAATGATCGTCGTCCCCGCGTAAGCTACGAACATAATTCCTCCAATAACCGCAAGAAGCGTTCCAACCCCCATCAGGGAGAGGGATGCAAGTATTACGGGATTATCCGTCCAGTCAACACCGTAAGTTTTACGGGGAGCACCGAACAGACCGGAGACGAAAAGACCGCTAATAAAAAGGATCATTCCAGCGCCGTAAACATAAGGCTGGATGCGGGCGGCCTTTTCAAAGTATATCTTCAACCCATGCTCCTTCATTAGATTGTATCCGAAGGCCATCAGTGCGAGGGTCAACGCCGTAACCGCCCCATGATAATGGGCGGGAACGCGTGTATCGTCGCCGAATCCGCCGTAAGCGATGAATATCCCATACAGGTAGATGAGCATCGAGCCGAGCAGAGCGACCGAGGCAGGTTCTTTCGATTTGAATTTATACTGTTTAAAGATGTTGGCGATATGGAGGAAAAGTGGAAGCCCTAGCCCGACAGCGTACACTATCTCGGAACCTATCCTCAGCGGTCTGTCCAGCGGGTCAAAAAAGAAGAGAAGACTTAAAAGAAATACAGCCGAAATGATCAAGAGCCTGTTCGCCCAGACCAGGAGCCTCGATCCCTTTGGCTCTTCTCCAGTCGTGATCTTCAACAGGGAGTACCAGACGATAAGAAGCATTGTGCCGTTAAGGAACTGCTGAATATGCCCCGGCGTCCAGAAGACTCTTTCATAATATGTGTCAAGGTTCCCACCGCCAACTAAAAGGAATGAGACAAGGACGGATGCGACAAGTACCATTGATATATACAGAGAGGTGACAACCGCGTTGCCTATCATCTCGTCCGTTGTTATCTCCTTTAACGCGAAAGCGAATGAGGCGCTTGAATTTATCACAAATGCGAAAAAGAGGAGTCCAAGTCCAAGGAAAAATACTGGATGATCGAGAACCGGGACGTAGTTGTTAAGGCTCGCTTCGCCAAAGGCGAAGATCGCCGCCAACGCGATAAGGTCAACTCCGATTACGGCAAGCCAATAGCTGTTTTGGAACAGCGCTATTTTCAGATGGTATATCCAGAGCACGATTGCGGAGAGCATCAGCCAGCAGATAATCGCCAGGTCGACATGCCCCACGAGCGCGTACTGGAAATAGTTTTCCGGCAGAAGCTTGGAAATTGAAGGGGATCTGCTCATCCCTACAACGAAAGCGAAAAAACCTCCCATGCCGAGAGCGAAAACTGAAAGCGAGAACCACTTGCCTACATTTGTATATCTCATCACACCATATCCAGAATTAATACAATGAATAGCACGCCAAGATAGGCGATTGAAAAGAAGAAGAGAAACATCTCTTTCTCTTTTTGCGAATATAGGAATCGAACAGTGAACGCAAGGTACGCCACGCCAAGCACGATAGCCGTTGCGAGATAATATATCCCCGACATCCCGGACGTATACGGCAACACGGAAACAGGGATCAAGGCAAGCGTGTACCAGAAGAGCCTTACCTTGGTGGCCTTTACCCCCTTTGCCACAGGGAGTATCGGAACGCCTGCTTTTGCGTATTCGTTCCTGTACTTGAGCGCCAACGCCCAGAAATGAGGCTGTTGCCAGACCACTATTATCAGAAAGAGGATAAGCGCGTGCGTATCAAGATCCCCATGGGCGGCGGCATAACCGATTAGCGGAGGGAGAGCGCCCCCAATGCCGCCGATGTGAGTGGCCATCGGCGTCGTCCTCTTCAGGAAAAGCGAATACATTATCACGTATGTGAATATCGCCGCACCGGTCAACAGCGTAACCAGCGTGCCTAGATAGATTTTCGTGATAAGGAGAGAGACTATTACTAATCCCGTTCCGTACATGTAGGCGAAAGAAGGTGATACTGAACCGGACGGAAGCGACCTGGCGCTCGTCCTTTGCATGACCGAATCTATGTCGCGGTCTATGAAGTTGTTCAGCGTTGCCGCGCCGGCTGTCGCAAGACCGAGGCCGAGCGTCGTCCATAGAAAATCGTAATATCTCGGTATTCCATGTGAGCCTATATACAGCCCCGTCCATCCGGCAACGAGCGAGAGCGCCACTATGCCCGGCTTTGTAATTATCAGCAGGGCCTTGAAGAATTTTCTGTCCATCGGAAATGTCTTTTCCGCCGTCGTGCTTTTTATTGTTGAGTTCAAGCTTTTACCTCTTTACCGGTAACGATCAAAGGCGCTGCCAGCCAGGCGCTCCAGCCAAGAATGAAAAACGCTGTTGCTCCGTGCAGAACCAGTATGGGGAGAAACATCTCCGTAAGGACAATAAGCACGCCAAGCGTTGCCTGCGCCGATACCGCCCCGAAAGTTATCGCGTCGGTGACGGCCCTGGGAGATTTCGCATTGAGGGAAACATAAAGCTGGTACCCCGTCAAGCCAAGAATGATGTAGGCAACAAGTCTGTGAGTGTAATGCACCAGCACTTCGGGGAGGAGGCTCGGCGGGAGTATCGCCCCCTGGCAAAGGGGCCAGTCGGGGCATGCAAGCGATGAATTTGAATACCTGACAAGGACGCCGATTATCGCCTGCGTCGCGACTATTCCGAAGAGCCATAGCTGATACTTGTCCTTGGGCGGCTCTTCCGTCCCCCTGGCAATCGGACGGTATGAAATAACGAGCAGAACGAATATGAGCGCCGCAATCACTATGTGGCTGGAAACGACGGTTATGCGCAGCAAGGTATCGAGAAATGGTGCTTCGATCAGCACTACCGCGCCCCCCAAAAGGACAACGGTGACAATTAGCACTAGCACCGCCTTCATGAAAAATTTAATCCCGCCCGACGTCCTCTTCAATATGTAAATGGAAGAAAAGATGATCAGCGTCCCTGTCACACCCCCCAGGAGGCGGTGGCTCCACTCTATCCAGATGCCTATGTTGGCTGGAGGTATCACTGTGCCGTGACATAGCGGCCAGTCGGGACAATCGAGACCGGAGCCGGTAGTTGTTACCAGATTGCCGAGCACTAAAAGCGAGTAAGTGAACAGTATAGTCAGGCCAAGCACCACTTTCGGTGTATTTTCTTTCAAACTGGAACCCATCCGGCAACCCCTTAACAATTTGTTTGCATGTAATGTAAATGCCTAAAAATAATAGGCCGAATACACCTTAAAAGCAACATTTTATGCCATTCCTGTATTACATAACGTTGTTTATTTGAATTTTTTGAGAGCCGTAGGGGGAGGTTTCAAACCTGCCCATTCCGAAATTAAAACAGTGCGGGCGGGTTTAAAACCCGCTCCTACGAAAAAAATGAATTTGAATGCGAATGCCGATACTCGCCCCTGCGAAAATGAATGCGGATACGAATACCGATACCCGCCCCTACTTACTTTTCTTCTGGTAATTGTAAGGGGTCCAGTCCGCATCCACCACGACCGGCTCCTTGAAATTCCCCGGCCCCGGAACCCCCTTAATGTGCGTCCATTCGAGCGATCTCGACTTCCACGGATTATCCGGCGCTTCCTCCCCGGCGACAGCCGAATATATCCAATTGACGAGCGTCATCCCCATGCCGAGGGCGATAATAAAAGAACCGTATGTGGCAATATGATGCGTCGTTTCGAACGACGGGTCACCGGCGAACATCGCCCAATCGTAATATCTTCTCGGCATCCCTTTGAGCCCCAATACCATAAGCGGAAAGAAGGTGATGTTTACCCCGATGAAATTTAGCCAGAAACCGGCCTTCCCGAGCCCTTCATTCGCGTATTTTCCCGTCATCTTCGGGAACCAGAAATATACTGCGGAGAAAATGCAGAAGGTGGCGAATAGCGCCATTACATAGTGAAAATGAGCGTACACGAACGACGTCTCCCCCACATGAAGGTCGATAGCCGTCATTGCGAGCGGAATCCCAGTAAGACCCCCTACAAGGAAGAGGAAAAACGAAGCAGAGGCGAACATCATCGCAGTGTTGTAATAGATCTTCCCGCCGTATAACGTCCCCCAAAGCGACAGTACCAGGAGCCCCACCGGTATGGAGATCATCAGCGTGGTAACCATCATTCCGATCCTTATCCAGTCCGGCATGCCCGAAACATACAGATGGTGAACCCACACCTCGCCGCTGATAAGTACCGTCCCCCATACGCCTCCGTAGACAGCTACCTTGTAGTTGAAGATCGGATTTTTTGACATGGCGGCTACCACTTCAAACAGGAGGCCGAACGCCGGGATCATTATCACGTAAACAGCCGGATGCGAATAGAACCAAAAAAGATTCTGATACAGGAGCACATCACCCCCGGCGGCAGGATCGAAAAAATGGGTGCCTAGATATTTGTCAAAAAGCAACAGTGTCATCGCCGCGGCAAGTACGGGAACAAAAACAAGCTGAAGGACAAATGCCGCGACAGTTGTCCAGACAAACATGTTCAGCTGGTTCCACCCCATGCCTGGCGCGCGCATGTACATGACTGTTACGAGGAAGTTCACCGCGCCGAGGAGCGATGAAAAACCGAGAAGGTGCACCGTAAAGACGTAAAAGGCTGTATTCCCTTCGGTCGTCACGCTGTACGGAGGGTAGCCGGTCCACATGACGTCGGGTGGATTCGGTATCACCAGCGAGATGAGGGCAAGCATTATGGCGGCCAGAAAAAGCCATACCGAGAAAGCATTTATCCGAGGGAAAGCGACGTCTGGCGCCCCTATCATCAGCGGTAGGAGATAGTTCGCCGCGAAGCCTGTAAGTCCGGGGATAAGAAAGGCGAGGATCATCGCTGCGCCGTGAAAATAGAGCCATGAATTGTAGGTACCGGGGTTATCCGTGATTAGCGGGCCTACGCTGTACTGCTCGATGCGTATCAGAAGCGCCATGAAACCGGCTATGGAAAACGCCGTCAGAGAGCCTATGAGATAGAGTATCCCCACCCTTTTATGGTCGGTGGTAAAAAGCCATTCTTTCAATGTTCCTCCTTGCGTATCTGAAAACGCGGTTCGTTCCGTTCCGCCGCACGATATCTAAACTTCATTCTTCCTCCGCTTTTTCAGAGGCTATCCAGTCAGCCAGCTCCTTTTCCGGAACGGCGATTACATCCGCGGGCATTGTCGAATGTCCTATGCCGCAGTACTCCGTGCATACGGCTATCGTCTTATCCCCCTTGTGCGGCAGGAACCAGAGATGGGTCACCCTGCCGGGCATTACGTCTTCCTTCACCCTGTACTTCGGCAGGAAAAAACTGTGTATCACGTCATCGCTTGTCATGCGGAGGACAACCGGTTTTTCCTCCGGCACCCTCATCACGTCGCTGGTAACACCGTCGCCGTAATCGAACTCCCACCCCCACTGATACGCCTTTACTTTTATTTCATAGGCATCTTTGGGAACCTTCCTGTATATGCTCCAGACCGTCCACCCCTTGGCGGCGAGATAGAAATCATCAGCGGCAAAAATAAATGCAGGGATAAGCGCCCATCCGAGAGCCTTTGCCGATATCAGTTTCGGCGGATTCCCCACCTCGTCGAGATCGTCCGTCCTGTATTTGTACATCCAATAGATTGCGACCACGCCGAAAAGAACCCCGATAATCGTGATGTCTATCATCATCTCGTGCCAAAGGATATCCCACTCCGCGGCGGGATCCGGGATCGGATTCACATTGTTTGCCACATTTTCTGCCGCGGTTGCCGGCAATAAAAACTGAAACAGCAGGATCAACACCGAATGCGCCCCAGCAGTTCCTATTGTTCCCCTCTTCATGTCATCTACCAGAAATAAACCTGCGTTACGACAAAGAACCAGATGATGTCTACAAAATGCCAGTAGATCGCGGTGCACTGAACAAACGTCCTGTTAACTGTCCCCCCTAGCGCGGGGATAAGGACTACGATGAATGAAAAGACGCCGATAAGGACATGAGAGGCGTGAAACCCTGTTATCGAATAAAATGCCGTGCTGTAAATGTTCGTGCTCATTCCGAATCCGATTTGAACAAGGTGGTAATACTCGTAAATCGACATGCTGAAAAAAGTAAGGCCTAGAAGAATGGTTATGCCGAGGTTGCTCTTGAAACCGGCCATATCACCTTCATGAAGCTTGCCTTCAGCAAGATGTATCGTGAAACTGGAAGTAACCAGAACTATCGTCATAACCACAGGGAGGAGAAGGCTAATATGCGGAGTCCCCTCCGGTGGCCATGAATATGCGGAAAGACGCGCAAGCCAGTAGCTGGCAAACATGCTTAGAAAAATAAACGCTTCGGAAACAATGAATATCGCGATGCCGGATACCGAGTATCCGAACTGCATATGCTTCTGCCTCAAGCCTTCGCTTGTCCATTTCGCAATACCGGCCAACAGCAATGGAACCCCTATGCCGCAGAAAATCGCTGTTAAAAGCAGATTCTCGTATTGGAAGTTCGCGGTAAATGCCAGCGGTAAAACAAAAAAGATGCCGAATACTATTGCGGCCGGGGACCAGCTCCACTCCCAGTGATGTTCGGTTGTGATTTCCGAATTCATTGTTCCCTCGCCACAAAACAGAAAATCCCCGGGAATTGCCTGATGCAAATCTTGTAACAGGTCACTTACTCAGCCCTTTGTATAGACGCAGGGTTGTACGGAAGGAAACCTGTTTTCGACAAATGATAAATAATCATTTCGGTTATATTATCAGAAAATGGGACCAAAACCTACCAGTTATAACAATCTTGCTAATATATAAACAGATATCTCGCCAGGAATATGACTGCCAGAAAATGGATAATCGGGCTGGTCTTTGGAAAAGAGAAATAGCCGGTATGCAAAAGGCTGTACGAAATTATCCCGAAAGCAACCCCTTCCGTTATCGAATAGGTGAACGGCATGGCGACCATCGTAAGAAATGCCGGTATCCCTTCCGTCGGGCTTTCCCATTCGATCTTTGAAGCCAGGTTTACCATGAAGAAACCTACGATTATCAGCGCAGGCGCGATAACAGGATAGAGATATACACCTTCGCTTATCTCGAAACCTCCGCCGACGGATTTTGCAAGCGGGTAAAGCACAAGCGAAAAGATGAAAAGTATTCCGGTAACGATCGCTGTCAGACCAGTCCTTCCGCCGCTGGCAACACCGGACGCGCTTTCAATGTAGCTTGTAACCGTTGTAGTACCGAGAAGCGAGCCGGCTACCGTTGCCACTCCGTCGGCGGTCAATGCTTCCCTTGCTTTCGGCAGGTACCCCCCTTTCATCAATCCCGCACCGGAGCAAACCGCCGTAAGTGTTCCAATAGTGTCGAACAGGTCCAGAATGAAAAATATGAAAACGACGCTTGCGATACGCGGCATGGAGAGTGCCCCGAAAACATCAAGCGATAAAAATGTCGGCATTATGGATGCCGGCAACCCAAATACGCCGTGCCACTCCGCGTAGCCAAGAAAAAGCGATACGACAGTGGCAAAAAAAATGCCTATCAATATTGAGCCCCGTATTTCCAGTGCCATTAGTAGCGCTATAACAAGTACCGTTATCAACACAAGCCATGCAGGTCCATGCGTGAATGAACCAAGCGAGATCATCGTGCCGGGATTTGCGACCACAATCCCCCCCCACTGCATCCCTATCAGGGTTATGAAGAGCCCTATTCCGGCAGGTATCGCGAACTTAAGCGATAGCGGCATCGCCTGCACAACCTTGTCCCGCATGCCGAACTGGGAAAGGATCGTCATCGCCGTTCCTGCTATCAATATCGCGCCAAGCCCCGCCTGCCAGGTAAAACCATACCCCCCCATTGAAATCGCGCCGCAAACGGTGAAAACGAAAAAAAAGTTGTGCCCCATCGCGGGAGCCTGCGCGACCGGAAGATTCGCAAGATACCCCATGAGTATCGAGCCTATGGCGGAACTGACACACGTTGCCGTCATTACCGAGCCGAAATCCATCCCCGCGCGTGAAAGCACTGCTGGCTGTACGAATATCACATACGACATCGTTATATAGGTTGTCAGGCCGGCCAGAATCTCCGTAGAGATTGTCGTGCCATGTTCTTTCAGGTGAAAGAATTTTTCAAGCATATCGTTCCCCCAGGTTTCAAATTATACCCGATGAACGTTTTAATCGCATTGCTCAATAACAGCTTGCGGGCATCCGCATTGAATTCATTGCTATTCGCGCGCTATGGAATGAATAATATTTTTCATAATATTGCCCATTTTTCTCTTCATAAACATGCGGCATATATGCTATAAATATGCTAACCAGATTTCATTAACGGGGGATTTATGCTTTGGAAGTTTTTACCAAGCCATAAGACTGTTGCCAGGATAATAAAGATCATTGAGTCCGATGTGTCGCCGGCCCAGATAGCAGGGGGATTCAGTTTCGGAATGATAATAGGTATGACGCCTCTCTGGAACCTGCACAACCTCTTCCTCCTCTTCCTTGTCCTCATCATCCGCATCAATTGGGCCATGCTTGTGGCCATATTCGGGGTCTTTTCCGCATTCTCGTTTGCCATCGATCCTTTGTATCATTCAATAGGGATGAAACTCCTCTCCGCGGAACAGCTCCATGATTTCTGGACAAGGCTTTACAACACTCCCACTGCTACATGGACCCATTTCAACAATTCGATCGTGCTTGGGAGCCTCGTTATGTCTACTGCCATTGCCGTGCCGGGCTGGTTCGGCATGCGGTGGTTCGTGATAGGCTGGCGTGAAGGCTGGCTGAAGGAGTGGCTCGAAAAGAAGTGGAAACTTGTCACGAAGATAAAAAACTCGCGCTTCTATAAATGGTACATGAAGGCAAAGGAAGACGGCATAAGCAGGGAAGAGATCAAGGATCTGGCCAAACAGGAGCTTGAGGGAAAGATCAAGGATTCGGAGTATTACAAGGAGTTCGAAAAGGCCAAAAAAGGGGTTGAAGAGGTAAAAGCCGGAGTGGAGGACGCAAAAGAAAAATACCGGGAAACAAAAGAACAGATCGAAAAGGCGAAAGAAGGATACGAAAAGATAAAAAACTACAAGGAATCAAAATATTTCAAGCTGTTCGACAAATTGAGAAACTTCAGGGAATCGGGCGCGTACAAGATCTTCGCACGAGTGAAAGGCTGGATAAGTTAAATGAGGTGGAAAGTTTTATTCGGAATTCTCGCTGTAGTGTCGCTTGTCGTCATCTTCTATACATTTTTCCTGGACAGTTATGCGAAAGCCAAGATAATCGACGCTGTAAGCTCCGTGACCAGATCGAAGGTCGAGATAGACAACCTCTACATAGATATCAGGAAACAATCCGTTACCATTTCGGGATTCCATGTCGCCGATCCGAAGGATCCGTGGAAAAACATGTTCGAAATTAAATCCGCAAGTTTCGACTTCTCGCTCGGCGACGCGCTCATGGGGCATTTCGTAATTGATAATCTTTCGGCGGACACTCCTCAATGGGGAACAAAACGCGAAACATGGGGCGGCCTGAAAAAAAAGGAAACCTCTGAAAAGGAAGAGAAACCGAAAAAGGGTATTGAGTGGAAAAAATACATGCCGAGCTTCGATTTTGTAAAAGATTTCGACTTTCAGAAGCTCGCCAAGCTTGAGGATATGGAGTCGGTTAAGAAGCTCGAAGCATCCAAAAAACTCTTTGGCGACAAAGGGGCCGATTGGAAGAAACTGACCGGCGAATACGAAACCGAACTGAAACTCCTTGCCGCCGGGCTGGCCGGGGGTGCCGTCCTTGCCATTGCAAACAGGGAGAAGCTGGATGCAGAGCTGGAAAAGGTAAAAGACTTTAAAAGCAAAATAGAAAAAGCACGGGATGACATTAAGAAGGATATTGCAGAAGCGGCCAAGATAAAGGATATCGTTGCCGACCTTCGCGATTCCGATATTAAGGGTGCCGTAAAAAAAGCGGGACTTGGCGGCGACGGAGAAGGGGGCATCACCCAAAAGATTTTGGCCGAACCGGTAAAGGAAAAGATCTCCGGAAATGCGAACATACTAAAGGATCTGACCCTCAACCTGATAGGGATCCAGGAAGGGCCACAGCATATGGAAGGGACAACCGTGCAGTTCCCTCTTTACAATCCCCTCCCCGCCTTCTACATGAAAAAGGCGTCATTTAAGATGTTCGCCGACAGGAAGGAGGGGAACTGGTTTTCAGGCTCCATAAGCGACGTCTCCTCCGATCAGGACATCACCAAAAAACCGGCCTCGATGAATATTGCGTTCGGCTCGCAGGATATGCCGGGAGTGACCTTCGACGTAAACGGCAAATCGTATTTCCAGAAGGATAGAAAAGAGTACGACGTGACATTCGACGCCAAGGGGATCGAAACCTCCTCCGTGCAGGAAGCGCTCGGCCCCGACTCACCCGTTGAGATAACCGGTGGCTCGGTAAAGGCATCCGGCTCCTTCAACTTCAAAGACGATATCGTAAGGAGCGATTTCAACGTTATCATGAGCAACATAAAGACCTCCGCCAGAAAAGATGCGATTGGCGGCCTCGACGCCGGTGTATTAAGGGTGCTCGACAAATCGCTCTCCTCCGTTACCTACATCAACCTCAAAGGGAAAGCGGAAGGGAAGATCGACGACCTGAAAGTGAGCATCACATCTGACCTCGACAAGATTCTCCAGAAAGTGGCCGATGACGCCGTAAGCGAAGCGAAAGCGGAGATAGAAAGGAAAATAAGGGAGGAACTTGAACGTGAAATAGGGAAACGCCTCCCCGAGGTTACCGCGATGCTCATCGACGAGAACGGCAAGCTGAAAAACATCGACGAAGAAGTTACAAAGATCAAGAAAGACCTTGAAAGTGAAATAAAGAAATATGAAAAACTCGCGAAAGAGGAGCTTGAAAAGAAAAAGAAAGAGGCAAAAGAAGAACTGAATAAAGCCAAAAAAGTCGTGAAAGAAAAGAAGGAAGAAGTGAAAACAACCGCCCAGGAGACGAAGAAAAAAGCGGATGACACCGCTGACAAGGCAAAGGAGCTTCAAAAGAAAGCAAAAGACCTCAAGCTGCCAAAATTTTAAAAGCCCGTTCGCAATTTACAGCTCGGAGCTGTGTAAAGGCTACTTGGTGAGAGCGTAGAAAATGACCGCGGCGGCAGTGGAGACATTCAGCGAATCGACCTTCCCCTTTACGTCAATCCGCAATATCCCATCGCACGTTTTCTTTACCAGCGGACGGACGCCGGACTCCTCGGAACCGAGGACGACCGCCATCGGGTAGCGCGGAGCAAAAGACGAAAGATTTTCCTCCCCATCAGCATCTGCTGATACAACATAAAAACCGTTCTCCTTCAGCTCTTCGATTGTTCGCGCGATATTCGTAACCCGGCAGAAATCGAGATACTCCGTCGCCCCTGCCGAAGTTTTTACCACTGTGGAATTTATCTCCGCGCTCCGCTCTTTCGGGAATATGACGCCTGCCACGCCGAACACCTCCGCCGAGCGGAGTATCGCGCCGAAATTATGCGGATCAACGATCGAATCGAGGACGGCGATGACCGGTTTCTCCCCGGAGCTGGCGCATTTTGCGATGAAATCATATATATCGAGGAACATTATCGGCGCCACCTCGACAACAACACCTTGATGCACCGCGCCGTCAGCAAGTTTACCCAACTCCTTTTTTCCTGTCGGCCTGAGCGTCACCTTTCCCGATTTCGCGAGCGTGATAATTTCCGAAAGGCGCTGTTCGCTGTCAGTTGCGTAGTGAAGCGTAAAAACGGTGCGTCGTCCGGCGCGAAGCACCTCGCGTACCGGGTGAACACCGTAGACGATTTCCATCTAAACCTTGACGGTCCAGGTGGTCCCGGTCGGAGAATCGTTCAATACTATTCCTTTCGATGCAAGTTCGTCCCTGATATTGTCGGACTTGTGGAAATTCTTTTCCACGCGCGCCTCGTTCCGCTTTTCTATCAGATCCAAAACCTCGTCGGCCCCCATACCTATGGAGGCAAGATGTTTCTCCTTGAGCGATTCCAGGAACTCCTTCGGATCGCGGTTTAGAACGCCAAGCAATCCGCAGATCTTCTTGAAAAATGCGAGTTCGGAGGCAAGTTTTGCCGCCCCTTCCCTGTTCTTCTTTTTGAATCCGTCACAAAGGCGGTTCACGTTTCCGTCTGCTTCATTCAACAACGCTATAACTGCGGCGGAATTGAAATCATCCTCGATAGCGCTTTTCAATTTTTCGGAATAATCATCAGGGATACCTGCCTCGGCATCAAGGTCTTCCAGTAGCGATTCCGCGCGCGCGGATGCGGAGTAGAAACGGGATATCGTCCTCTCTGCTTCAGCAAGGTACGGATCGGCAAAATCTATCGGCGAGCGGTAGTGAGTGGAGAGAAGGTAATACCTTACTGCTTCCGGATCGAATTTTGAAATTACATCCTTTATCGTGAAAAAATTCCCCAGCGACTTGCTCATCTTCTCCTTGTTGATGTTCACAAAACCGTTATGCATCCAGTAATTCACCGGAGCGCACCCCGATGCGCCGTGGGACTGCGCAATTTCGTTTTCATGATGCGGGAAAACAAGATCCTTCCCTCCGCCATGAATGTCGAATGTCTTCCCAAGGAGATCGCGGCCCATGGCGGAACATTCGATGTGCCACCCCGGTCTCCCCTCTCCCCACGGCGAAGGCCATTTCGGCTCACCGGGTTTCGCTTTTTTCCAGAGGGCGAAGTCGAGCGGATCGCGTTTCGCTTCATTAACCTCCACCCGCGCCCCTTCCTCCAGTTCGTCAAGATTCCTCTTCGAGAGAGCGCCGTAATGGGGAAAATCGCGCACTGAAAAGAAAACATCCCCTTCAGATTCGTATGCCAGCTTCCTGGCGACAAGCTCTTCTATCAGCTTTATCATCTGAGGGATGTAGAGCGTAGCCCTGGGCTCGCCGTTTGGGCGCTGAAGATATAGAGCGTCCATATCCTCATAGAACGCCTTGATGTTTTCCGCGACAAGTTCGTCGCATGAAATACCACGTTCGTTAGCACGGTTGATTATCTTGTCATCCACATCGGTGAAGTTCCTTATATAAGTCACGTCGTAACCGAGGTGTTTGAGCGAACGAAAAACAAAATCGAAGGCGACCCCGGCGCGCGCGTGGCCGATATGGCACCTGTCGTACACGGTAACTCCGCATACGTACATCTTAACCTTCCCCTCCTCAAGCGGAAGAAAATCCTCCTTCTTCCCGGTGAGCGTATTGAAAATCCTGAGCCCCATTACTTCAGGAGCCCCAGCAAAGTGTTTGTTCGCATCAACCTCTCCTCCACAGGGAGCCAGTCATAAACATGCTTCAACTCCGGCCCCCCCAGCCGCCCGGTAAGCGCGACCCTGAGCGGCATGAAGAGTTTTTTACCGGAAATCCCGGTATTGTCCTTTATCTGTTTTGTCACTTCGCCAAAATCCTCATTCGTCAAAAATTTTAGAAATGAGTTTAACACTTCTTTGACCGGAAATTGCGAAACTTCCTTCAGGGCGCTGTCGTCCATGATGTAGTCGAAAAAAATCGATAACTGGCTGTCGAGATCAGCAAGGGTTTCAAGATTCTCCTTTACCGCGTTGATGAGGAAATGTTTCTTTTCCGTAGAGAGGTTCTTGAAATAGAGCTTGTTCTTTACTATGAAGGAACTCCCCGCCCTTAGTATCGCTTCGGGCGCTGCGTTCCTCAATTTCCGCGCGTTGAGCCATCGCAGTTTCGTAATATCATATTTTGCGGGTCGAACCGCGACGCGGCTTAGGGAAAACTTCCTGATTATATCCTTCGTTTCCATATCCTCTTCGCCGTCTTCCGGATTCCAGCCAATAAGTGAAAGGAAATTGAGAACGGCGTCCGGCATGAATCCTCCATCCATCAGTTCCAAAAAGGATGCTCCAGCGTCTCTCTTCGAGAGTTTTTTTCCTTCATCGGAAAGTATAAGGGGGAGATGGGCGAACGACGGCGGGTTATGGCCAATGGAGTTCATCACAAGTATCTGCCTTGGCGTGTTGCTTATATGGTCCTCGCCCCTTATCACATGTGAAATTTTCATCATGGAGTCGTCAACTCCGGCGGCAAAATTATAGGTCACCCCTCCCGTGGAGCGTTTGACTATAAAGTCCCCGACGAGGTTCAGGTTCACCTTTATCTCACCCCGCACAAGGTCGGTGTAGGTCAGCATGTCACCCTCCACCTTGAAGCGGAGCGCGTATGGCTCGTTCTTCATCTTTTCCATACCTTCTTTGCTCCCGATCTTTCGGCACCTCCCCGTATAGACCGGCGGAAGAGACCTTCTTTCAAAATCGGCTTTATCCTTCGCGAGCAGTTCCTCACTGCAGAAGCATGGATATATCTTTCCTTCATTAAAAAGCTGTTCCAGCACCTTTTTGTATAGTGCTTTGTGTTGCGACTGGTAATAGGGTCCTTCGTCCCAATTGATGCCAAGCCACTCAAGCGCCTCTACGGTCTGTTCCGCGTATTCGGGCTTGCTCCTTTCAGCATCGGTATCCTCTATCCTGATGATAAACTCGCCGCCGGTATTGCGCGCGAATAGCCAGTTGAATATTGCCGTTCTGATATTTCCGGCGTGAACAGGACCGGTAGGGGATGGCGCAAACCTGACCCTTATGCCGGATCTCCCTTTTTTGGCGCCGGCGGGATACTCCATTACCTCAATCCCTCTCCCCGGCAACAGGCGTAAGGAGCGCAACTGCCATTGCGGCAATCCCCTCCCCCCTGCCGGTAAACCCAAGACCTTCTGTTGTTGTGGCCTTGACGCTGACAAGTTCAATGCCGATACCTGCGGAAGTAGCTATCGTCTCCCTTATCTTTTCTCTGTATGGGATTAACTTCGGCTCTTCGGCTATTACTGTGCAGTCGAGGTTCCCTATTGCATAACCTTTCTCTCGGACCATTGAAACAACACTCTTTAGGAGTTCTACGGAAGATATTCCTTTATATTTGTTGTCGGTAGGGGGGAAGTGAACCCCTATATCCCCAAGTGCAAGCGCGCCGAGAAGCGCGTCGCAGATAGCGTGCAGAAGCACATCGGCATCGCTATGCCCCTCCAGTCCGAGGGGATGAGGTATCTTCACCCCGCCTAGATACAGGTCCCTCCCCTTTGCGAAGCGATGAACGTCAAAACCTGAACCTGTTCTCATTATGAATGACATGATAGAACGTAACCGGAGAGCAAAACAATATACTTATTATCGGTAAATTATTTATTTCAACTCCGATTAAAAACGAGACCGAGGGGGAAGAAGGCGGGTGAGTTGTTATGCGGCTGTATTGAGCAGAGAACCGATAAGCGTCTGCTGGGATTTCAAAACCTCCTGCAGAGTTTTTATACCTGCGCCGAAAAGAGCTTCATTCCTGGCGAGGCTTGAGGTCTCCTCCGCGTAGTCAAGTCCCCTTATCTGCCCTTCAGCCGCGGCAAGATTTTCCCTGTTCACCGCGAGATTGCTGATAGTGCTATCAAGCCTGTTTCCCAAAGCGCCGATGTTTGCGCGGCTTTGAGACACCTGCCCTATCGCGCTATCAAGCGCGTTCATGGCGACCCTTGCGTTCTGCGGATTGTCTAGATTCGCGCCCGACAGACCCATTGACTGCGTCGTGGCAGGTTCAACTGTCGCTACGCCTATCCTGTTGCTTTCTCCTCCGTCCGCGCCCGCCTGAATCGCCATCTGCTGAACGGCTCCGGTTCCCATCTCCCCAGTGAGGAGTTTCTGTCCGTTAAACTCGGTATTTCCTGCTGTCCTGTCGATCTCCTGCATTATCTGGCTGAATTCGTTATTTATGGTTTCGCGCTGTTGGGGCGAAAGAGTGCCGTTGCTTGCCTGAACCGCCAGTTCCTTTCCGCGAATAAGCATATCGCTTATCTGTGAGAGCCCCCCTTCGGCAGTGCGCAACATCGCGGAACCTTCGCTTACGTTCCTGACAGCCTGGTCAAGACCCCGTACCCGGGAACTCATCATCTCGGCAACGGATAGGCCAGCCGCATCGTCTGCGGCCTTGTTTATCCTTCTGCCAGATGAGAGCTTGTTGAAATTTTCGCTCAGGGAACGGTTAATCTTGACAAGACCGCTCTGTGCGCTGTTCCCTGCCTGAGCTAGATCTGATAGTGGCATAATTTTATTCCCATTAATGATATTTATCCAACATCATTATACAACAGACCCAAATTAAAATACAGAGCACCCCGGAACTAGCGCACAACCGGAAACCGGAAAGTAACGCATAAATAATTTTCGCTATAAACTATTGAATTAAATATGGATACAGGAGAAACACCGTCATATCGATAGGAGGAATGTACGGCGTTATAACAACTCCTCGATGAAATCGAAGGAAAGAAGCAAGGATAACTAATTGTTTTTCTTGACTATAATCTCACATAAAACCGGAATGATCTCTTTCCAGTCTGAAATTATCGGTACCAGCTCGTATTCCAAAACGTCGGCCATACCGACCCAGTCACGATTTTTCTGCACCTCGTGAATCGATGCAAACACATTCAGTAGCGCTTCCTCTCTTTTACTTACCGGGGAGGAACTATGAGTTATTTCAGAAAAATCCATATTATTCAACACTTTGACTTTTGAAAGTATTTCAACGAAAGTTTGCAGGGCTTCAACCACCTGAAGAAAGTGCTGGTTTGCCACCGATTCATCCTCCAGCCGGAATTTATCAGCGCTCTCCTCAACCAGTTGCGATATTGAAGCGAGAAAATCATCCACTTTATTGAGGGTTCTCAGCGAAACAGTGACCGGCGTATCAGTCGATATGGAAATTGAATCAACTTCCGAGAGCTGTTTTCCCAGTATCACATCCTGTTTGCGGTCTTCAACTACTTCCCCGTCTATCTCCATTTTTGAGATAAACTCTTTTTGTGAAAACTTCTCAAGTCTTACCTTTTCGAGAAGGTCGCCGACTGTCGAAAGTCCGGCAGTTGATATCTCAACACCTTCACCGTTCAATAACAAATCCAAATTATAACTCCCGTCTTCAATCTCTTCTGCATACCCTATCATGCTGATGTTCATTCTACAAACTCCCTTTAGCCGTTTCCATTGAGTTATTTTTTCTGCTGTTGTCTCCCCATACTCCGATAATGCGAATCATCCCTGCCGTT
This sequence comes from Nitrospinota bacterium, assembly GCA_029881495.1. Taxonomy (NCBI): domain Bacteria; kingdom Pseudomonadati; phylum Nitrospinota; species Nitrospinota bacterium. Next base: position 44,090 of record JAOUMJ010000006.1, read on the forward strand.
CCCAAAAGTATCCCCTTGTAGAGTACTTTTGTTTTGGCGAGCATTATTCCGATATCCTTGTCCACAAGGTTTTCCTTGCCGAGCTCGAAAAGACGGGTAAGTGGCCTTAATTCGGCGTGCGCGTGACCAAGAATATCGATTTCCCTGTCAACCGCGACGATCTCCTCCCCTTTCTCCTTCACCTTCTCAATCTTCCCCTTTTTAAGATGCGCTTCCGTATCGGAGATCAGCTTCAATCCCCTGCTTGCCGCATTCGCCAATTTTCGAAATCTTTCCTGCACCTTCCCTGTCCACTCTTCGGCTTTCTCCGGCGTCCATGCGAGATAGTTTTTATTCAGCTTCTCCAGCCAGTAATTATCCTTTAGACCTCCTACCGCCTGGGAGATGAAGAAATACCTGTACATGAGTGCGAGAATATTGTGGCTTTGAGGCTCGCATTTTTTCAGCGGCCTGAACCATATGAAGTTTGCCTCGTCAAAATGCGATGCTACAACCACTTTTTCCGGAAAAGTTGCGGCGTCGATATTCAGATCCGGCCTGTCCTGAAGCTCTTCTATCATCCGCGACGCCTGCGCCACCTCTTCCGGGGTGATCTTTTCCAGACAGGCGTAGTGTGGACATGTCGTATTGTGGTAACAGGGAAAACATTCCATATCCGGCTGAAGAATAATGTTCCCCTCCGAATATGGGCCGGTCTCCGGGGCGAATGCGTGAACCAGAAACAGGCCGACGATTTTCGTCCCTGTCGCGGCGGCAATATGCATCGTTCCGGTATCGTTTGTGATAAGAAGCTCGCATCTCCTTACCAGTCCGATAAGCTCCGCTAGAGTTGTCTCCCCTACCACGTTTATATTCTTCTCCTTCATCATGGAAGATATCTGCCCGCCCAGCTCCTTCTCCGAAGTTGCTCCGAAAAGAAGCACCTTGGCCCCTCTCTCACTGGCAACAAGGTCCGCCGCTTTAGCAAATTTTTCCGGCGGCCATCGCCTGTCCTTGAGGCTGGCTCCTGCCTGGATGCCGATAACCCTGTCACCTTCCGATATCCCAAGTTTTTCCAGAAGAGGCGCAATGCTTTTGCCGTCTCCTTTCTCTTCAAGGAGCACCTTTTTGCCGGACGGCACTACCCCTCCGCCAAGCTGATAAAGGTCGACAAGGTTAAAGCTGTTGTACTTTCTGAACGCCAGGAACGCGGCGAAGTATACGAGCCATGGATCGTTGATGATCCGGTATCCTTCGTCCGAAGAGTAAAAGCCGTGCACTTCAGGGATATCAAGCAGTCTGCTGAGCGCGGCGGAAAAGCGGGAGTGGCTCAGGTTCACCAGGATATCAAAACCGGGAGCCTTCAATTCGTCCACAAGGGTGTCAAGATACCGGTAGACATCTATTATTCTGGTCTCATTTCCATCCTGGGGGATAAACTGCTGTACGTCGAGAATTTTCAGTTTGTCGATATTGGGGGTGTGCTCGCAGACATCCGCGAATTTAACATTCCCAAGGAGTGTTATCTCGCACCCCGGATACTTTTTCTTCAGACCTGCAAGAAGAGGGGTAGTCTGTATAAGGTCCCCCATCCGTGTATGGTTCAGCACCAGTATCTTTTTCATTTCTGCACCAGCACCTGGTTCAACATCTGGAAGATCGATTCTACCCTCGAGAGGGAACCTTCACCTTCGCCGATTTTGTCCATCACTTCACCCAGCGACAGAGGTTTTTCAGGATCGAAATTCTCAAGGAACTTTACAAGCTCACTGTTCCCTTCCGCTTCAGCAATGATATTTTTCACGATGTTCGGAGAGTCGCTCTTTCTGTTCCACCTTTCTCCCAGTGAATCGCCTTCTTTGGCGATAATGAATTGAAGCATCTCTTCCATTCTTCTCTCGAACGTGTGGTCAGCCAAAACCCTCCTGTATCCACTCTCAGCCACCTTCTCCCTCTCCGCGTCGTGAGCAAGATAGTAATCTATCTTTTCCCTCAGCTCTGAAAGCGATCTATAGGTTTCTATCTCCTTTCCCGGCTCCATAAGCGGTGAGAGTTCCCCCCTGGCGTCGACAAGCTGGAAAGCCTTGCAGGCGGCTATCTCGAAAACCCTGGGGTTCACAAAATCTCCCACCTGGTCTATCCCGAACAACTGCGTGGAGCTGTGGAGATTCAGATTGATCTTCGTCGCGTTGAAAATTTTTACATACTCTTCAGGTTTCATCCTCTGGTTGCGGTTCTGCACAAGCGAACCTACAGAGTCGCCGAGGTTCCATTCGGTTCCCCATATCTTGAAATCGTAATCCATCAGTCCTTTGAAGAACTCCTGCCTGTTCTTGTATCCCGCCCCCATGAAGGAAAGGTCAGAACAGTATTTCCCTTTTTCATCCTCCGCCACCGCGAACGGCCTGTGAACATCCGGCGACGCGGCCTGGGGGAGATAGGCGACATTATTTGCTCCGAGCTTCGCAAGTTTTTCAAAAAACTCGCCTTTCTGTATAGTGAAAAAATAGTCATAACTGGGAGCCACTCTCTCCCAGTACTTAAGAGTCCGGAAATCTTCCACGAACCAGAAAGCTACCGGTATCTTCATCCCCCTGATACGGGAGACCACGCTCGTTTCCAGAGGCGCCTGCGCCATCGCCAAAACAAGGTCCGGTTTATTTTCATCCGTAAACGCGGCTATCGATTCGCTCAACATGTTTGTGAACAACTGCCTTATCTGGCTGAGATGGACTTCGTTCCTGGTTATCTCCGGCAGTTTCATGAATGAAGGGGCAAAAAATGTCGCGTCGAACGGGATCACTTCCACCCCTATTCTTTCAAGCGCGCGGCAAACATACCGAAATGTCGGCTCCGAGCCGCCGTATATGGGGCTCACTACCATTACTTTCAGCCTTTTTTCGCTTAGGTAGGAGCGTACCGCGAAGGAAGACTCCAGTTTTTTGAATTCTTTTTCAAAATGCCTCATGTATGGCCTGTACGGAAAAAACACTGTGCGGGAGAGATCGCGCGCATATATTTTCTCCACGTAATCGTCGCCGACAAATATCTCGCATTTTTCAATGAGATGCTTCAAGTCTGCATTTGCCATCGCGCTTGCGAAGATTTCCATTGAAGGTTCGACAACTACCGTCTTTTTCCCCTTATCCAGCAGGCCATTCAGATGGTAGCCGTACCCTAACCCGAATACCCAAACCTCACCTGCCTCCTCCGGCACCATTGAAAGAATTACGCCGCTCTCTTCCAGCGGTTTGTAGGCCGAATGGTAGGCAACGCCGCCGAACTTGAAAACCGGATTGCCGGTTTTCGATACAAACGGCTCGATCCGGGAATTGCCCTGATCCTTATCCATTTCTCCGAGCGCGGACTCGTATCGCGCGAAAAGCTCCGCGTTCACAGCTTTAAGTATCTTTTCGTTGGTCTCCCTAAAAGACACTGACGAGCCTCCTGCTTTCGGACGTATTAGTTTTCCTTTCCCATTTTTTTACCTTATTTTCCATATCTTTGGTTACCTGATACATCTCCCTGAAAAATATCAGGAACACTTCACCCGAGATGAAACCTTTTTTACGGCTCTCGGATGATTTGAAAGCCGATCTTATCCTTTGTATTTTGTCGAGCGTGTTCTCAAGCCTCCAATGATTTATCTCCAGGAAATCGGTCTCCTTCATTATCTTCTGCATATATGCGCCGCACAGCCTGACCCTCTCGTCGAGATTTTTCTCTTCCCCTTTTTTCTGGGCCAACGCCGCTATCTCGCCGGCAACCTTTAGGCCGTGCGAACAGAGTTTTTTTATCTCCCTCGCCGACTCAACAAGCTTCATCAGCTCTTTCCCTACTTCAGATGTTGAAGCTGGCAGTTTCACCGGGATATTCTTCTTGATAACGGATTCAATATCCCTTTTCGTGCCGCAGTAGATCTTCGAAACCTCCTGCATCGTATATATCTCCGCACCTTTTATGCGCGCCCCCCCTTCGGTGGCATTGATGCAGTGTACCTTTTCCTTCTCTATCTGTATCTCAAACCAGTTTCTCCAAGTATTCATTTTTACGCTCGAGAGAAGGCGGTGGCCGAGGTTTCCTTCAAGTTCGTATTTCGCTTCAAAATCGATCGCGTCGCTATGGAGCGAACCTTGCGGTGCATTCGACCCGAACGACTGATAAACGGATTCCTGTTTGGCGCCCCCGGCGTGAGTACGCCCTCCGCTGAACGCAAGGTCCTGCCCTGTAAGGATTATCGGCGAGCATCCCATCCTGTTCGCGAAATCGAAGGCGGATGTAGCGACCGAACCGCCGGTGGTATTGATTCCCAAATCCCCGGTAAAACGCTCCAGCCACTGAACAAGCGGCTCACTGTAACTTGTCACCATCATATCCCCTTTATGTTCGGAGAGTATTTTCGGGTATGTGACCGGGTTTACAACAAGCGTGTATCCGCTGCTGTCCACGCCGTCGAGATGCGACCAGTTTTCTATAAGCGCGTCGAGTGATACCACGAAATGAGGGGTGATACCGTTCCTCAACAGCGTCTTCAGCGCGGTATCGACGCATATGACAACCATGGACGATTTCGCCACCTTTATCCATCGGCAGTTTTTATCGAGTGAAGGACCTGCCGACACTATGAGCGCGGGTATCCCTTTCAGTTTCCCGAAAAGGTGCGATATCCCCGGACTGCCCAGTATGTAGGAAAGGTTTGCAAGAATGTTCGTCTGCCAGAGCCCCGAGAGGGTGGTAATCGCCTGCAGGTTCGCATCCGCCATCGACTTTTGCCGTGAAAGCACCTCATCCAGTTGATGGTAATAGTCTGTATCGCACGAGACTGAGAGGCCGTTCTTTATCAACTGGAAATTGGAGCGGGTGAATACGCCGAACTCCTTCTCAAGCCGTACCATGACGGCATCGACCGGATTTTCACCGACAGATACGCATACGCGCGGATCGCCAAGCTCCCTGCTTAGATCAAATCCTTCAAGAAGTTTTTTAAAGTAAGCGATATTCGATTCTATGAGAAGGACGAACGCCGTCGCATCCGCGGTTTTCAAAGTTTCAACAAGCGTCTCACCGACGCCAACCCCGGCCAGTATGATAACTTCGCTGAATCCGAAAAGATTTTTGTCCGATATCCTAGAAACGTTCGCCGGAAGCTCCTGCCTTTCAAAACGTACGGTGCGCCCCCCTTCAAGGGTCATAACCATTGCATCGCCATCCACGCTCACCCTTGGATCGTCCTTGACGGACTTCAGGCGTGAGACAAGCTCCGGCTCTTTCTCGATCAAAGCCTCGATGTTTTTTTCAAAATATCCGGTTCTCACGCGCCCACTTCCCTCAACTCCATGATCTTTCCCATTAGCGTTTCTGCATCGGCGTGCGCAGGGTCGAGAATGAGTATCTTTTCCACCGCATCCTTTGCATCTTCGTACTTTCTTAGAGTGAAGCAGACACCTGCCAGGCCGAAAAGGATATTTACGTTTGCGGGATGAAGATCAAGATATCCCTTAAGCGCCTTTTCTGCGACATCCAGTTTGTTCAGCGAATACGCGGCCTGATGCAGTGTCGTCACTGCGGGGAGATTTTCAGGATTGACAGACAGCGCCTTTTGCAATTGCGCGAATCCATCCTCCTTTTTTCCTCCGTAGAATAGAGCCATGCCGAGCCCGCATATCGCTCGGTCGTTTTTCGGATTCTCCTTTACCGCCCTGGCAAAATATTCCTCCGCTTCGTTGAAGCGGGAGGAGGCGAGCCTTAATGCACCCAGGCCGATATTGCCTCTTTCGTTTCCGCCGCAGCTTACAGCTTTCAGATAATGGCTTTCAGCTTTCCCCGCTTCACCCGACTGCTGGAAGAAATCTCCCATCTTTACCAGCGCATCGGCATTATCCGGGTTGAGCGATAATGCCCCCCTTGCCGCCTGGCCGGAAGCGAGCCTGTAACCTTCTTCCCAATATTTTTTTGCGGTATCGGCGGGATTTTTCGCAAGAAGCTTACCGAGCGCTTTCCTGTAATCGTAGACCGTTTCTACACCGTCCTTTTGAAGCACGGCAACAAAGGAGCGTCCGCGCAACAATTCCTCGATATGCACAACGCTTATCCCTTCGATAAGGGAAATGAATTTCCTGAAACCTTCAATGCTGAACCGGTGGGTCGGAGCAGGGTAAAAACCCTCGTCATCCCCGTCTTGCGCGACAAGCATTGCCAACACTCCACCATTTCTCAACATTTCAACGCATTCGTTCAACCTGCCGACAATGTCCCCTTCATACAAAAAGGCGTCGTAGGAGGTTATGTAGTCGAGATCCCATGAAGAATCAATCTCGTGGTCATGCTTTTTCAGCGCAAGCCCTTTTCCTTTTTTTACAGGGCATAGAGCTGTCCTTTCAGGATGAGCATCACCGGTGGAGTATTTCGCAAAGAGCGCTTTGCACTTCTCATCATGTTTCCCGTCCCACCAATGTTTCAGCGCACGGAACATAAGACCGCGTCCGGCAATACTCAAACCCTCGCCAGTTTTATCGCCAGCTCGTTTATACGAGGCTTCCGCCTCTTCGAAACGTCCGAGCGCCATGTTCACGTCACCCTGCAACTGCGCCCTTGGGCCAGCTTCATCAACAAACTTCCCTGCAAACTGTTCAGCTTTGGCGACATCCCCTTGCGATAGAGCGGAAAGTGCGTCAGCAAGGAAATCGCTATCCCCTCTTCGGGTCACTCTTGTGCCTTTCAATTTTTCCTTGAACATCTCCGGATGCCACGGCGGGTACTCCTCGGAGGAAGCTTCCTGGTTCTGTTTTGCGCGCATTATGTATTGAAATGCGAAGAATCCGGCCATCTCCTCTTTTGTGAGATTATCCACCTGCCAGCGGCCTATCCTCATCGTTCCGCTTGCGCCTTCCTTATATATGTCGTCAACGCGCTTCGAGCTTACCTCTATCTCCGTCAGGCCTACCCTCGCAAGCATCTCCTTTATCTCATGAAGTGTAAAAAACCTTAGATGCGTCCTGTCCAGCAGTCCCTCTTCACGATAGGTCCATCTCCCCTCTATAAGGGAATTCACCAGAGAGAAATGCTGTACATTCGGAATGCTCATCACTACCGCGCCGTTCGGCGACAGGAGGCGGAGATGTTTCCGCAATACATCCTCCGGATCGACAAGATGTTCCAGAACGTCTGCGTACACAATGCAGTCGAAATAACCTGCCGGATATGGAAGCTCAACCTTCGCCACATCACCCACAAAGACGGTATCTAAAACCTTCGCGGCTTCCTTTGCCGCATGCGGGTCGTACTCGACGCCGATTACTTCCCTCCCCTGCTTTTGCTCCTTCAGGTATCTGCCGGTCTCGCCGGAAGCGCAACCTATCTCAAGTATCCTAAGCGCGGTATCCGGTACCTGCTCAGCCACTTCCGGCCTTACATTTTTAAAATAGGAACGGCCCTCCGCCGACACACTGGCGGATGGACCGTCCTCTCGGACTTTCTCTGCGAACTCCATCATTACTTTCACTATCTTCTCCAATCGATGGCGATAGGTATGCTTCTCAAGCGCCTCGCGCATCCCTTCGTTTGCAATCCTTTCCCTCTCATCGCTGTTTTCCAGATAATACTTTGCCAGCTCTGCCACGTTTTCATCGTTATAGATGACAAGATGTTTCCTGTCCTCGAAGAAATCTTCAAGCCCATCCGCATTATCGGTCAACAGCATCGCGCCAGAGGCAAGCGCCTCGAACACCCGCATGTTTAAATCGAACTTTATCGCGTTGTTGAAAACTATCCTGCTCGCGCTGAAATGCCCGGCCATCTCTTCGAGGAAAAGCCGTTTTACCGACACCTCTCCGCATCTGGCCGATATTTTTTCAAGCAGGCTTTTCCTTCTCTCGTGCGTCTGCGTGAGGCTGCCGACGAAACCGACGTCATGAATGACCTCGACATCCTTCCGCCCATGCACTTCAGGATCGCACGCAAGCGGAAGCCAATGGACGTTTCGAATACCGGCTCTCTCAAACTCCGGTATGTAGGTCCGCTGGGCCAGGAATACAACGTCGAACAGTCTTGCTACCTTCAGATGTTGATCGAAATTGATATGGGTATCTATCAGATACGCCGCTTTTGGTATTGAAAGTTTTTCTATTCCAGCGGGGGGACCGTCCAGCCCCGTATCGATCCAAAGAAAGAAGTCGGGTTTCGACTCCCTCGATACGAGGCTGTAGATAATCTCCGCGTCCCTTGCTATGCTTCTTGGCACATCCTGCGGCTTTATCTCCGCTTTCATGTTGTGCAAGTTCCAATGTTTGATCACTTCCGGCGTTATCGATGCTCCGCTTGTCACGACCGTATGCGGAGCCGTTATCGCTCTTTTAATATAGTGCGCCGTCGTTGCCGGATAATAGACATAATCGATCCAGATTCTTGCCGGTTTTGAAACCTCCAGTTTACCAGCCGGTTTAGGAGCGGCGGCTTTCTTCATCTCTTGAATAGGCTTTGCCATGCCACTCACCCTCGATGAGCCGGCCTTAACTGTTTCTTCAATGAGTCCCTTCCAGTTCTCAACAAACTCGGTTATCGGGAACCGGACCTTGACTGCGTCCCTGGCCGCCTCTCCAAATCTTGCCGCTTTCTTCTGATCCTCGAGAAATTCCCTCGCACGCGAGGAGAGCTCTTTCGTATCGTTGCTCACATAGCCGTCCACTCCGTCGGTGACTGGGGTTGTAGGATTATCGAGTGACAAGATCGGCATTCCTGTAGCCATCGCTTCGAGAAGCGCAAGGTTATAGCCGTCTTCATACGGCGACTTTGTTGTATTGAGAAAGACCCGGCAACTGCGGTAATGCATTTTCAGATCATCCCATCCGTTTGACAAGCGCGACCCGGGAATGGTCGGATTCTCGCCGAGTATGGTAGTCGGAAGCCCTTCGCATATTTTCTGCTGTTCCGTAAATCCGAGCATTAGGTCCCTCTCGCGCAACAGGTTCCCCACTCTTAGTATCGTCGCGAGATTCCCTTCGTATCCGCCGTAGAGATCTGTATCTATTCCGGGCATGATCACTCTTCCGCGCCCGAGGTTCCAATCCGCTTTCTTCGATTCCGATATGAAAACGAGTTCAGCACCTTCCAAATAGGGGCGAAGCATTTCCAGGTATGAGATCCGTTCCGCCTCACTTTTTTTACTAAGCCCTATCTCGGTGGAAAGCTTGTTGTGAAAGACCATAATCTTCGGCAGATCTTTCCACCCGGCGACCATTCCGAGATCCCTGGCGTTGTGACAGATCGCAAGGTCGATTTTCCGGTCGCTAACTCGTTGGGCGGCTTCTTCGCGGCCAAGGAGGCGGATGTTTTCAGGCAATGGGCGCATCCTGGTATCCCAAACGCGGGTCTTTCCAGCCGTTATTTCCGGCTCAACGACCAGAAATTCGTGTCCGGTTCCGGCAAGCATTGCCAGGTATGGCTCATGCCAGTTGAAGGAAAGAATTGTAATTCTTCCTCTATTTTTGACGCCCAATGTCACTCCATGAGGTAAAATTTTCCCAATTTCGCCTGTTTCCAAGCGCTATAACCTACATAGCGTGTAAAAGTGCAATTTCCATACCCTTTAACCTGCAAATAGGTTTCGTTTAATTTTCCGGGGAATATGCAATCCAAGCCCTGTTCATATATTATTATTGGCATATCTGTAAATTTACTTTAGGAGATACCGGCATTTTGAAATTTGTTTATATCGGCATCGGCGGGGCCATAGGATCGATTCTTCGATACGCCGTTGCCGGGGTGGCCCAAAAGCTGGTCAACCCGATCTTTCCGTTCGGTACCCTGGTGGTCAACATGCTCGGTAGCCTTGCAATTGGATTTTTGTGGGATGCCTTCGAGCGCACTTTGATCCCCCCCGGTTTGAGGACGTTTACCCTTATCGGGCTCCTCGGAGCTTTTACGACCTTTTCCACCTACTCACTTGAAAGTTTTTCACTCATGAGGGACGGAGAATACCGGCTCGCGATAATAAATATTCTTGCAAGCAACATCCTTTGCCTGGCAATGGTATTTGCCGGCTTCTTTTTATCGCGGTTCATTTACGGTTTTGGAAGATAGGAGCTATTAGCGCATGAAATTGTCAGAAAACGGGGTACTGGTTAGGATATTCATTTCCGAGAATGATACCTTGGAGGGGAAGGCGCTCTACGAACTGATAGTACTCAAGGCAAAGGAGATAGGGCTTGCCGGGGCGACCGTATTTCGAGGGGTGATGGGTTTTGGCTACCATTCCAAGATGCACACCTCGAAAATACTGCGTCTCTCCGAGGAGCTTCCGCTTGTTGTGGAAATAATCGATTCCCGCGAAAACCTTGCCAAACTCCTCCCCTTTCTTGATGAAACCGTAAAGGAGGGGCTGGTCACAATGGAAAATGTAGAGGTGATAAAATACAGGGAAAATAAAAAATAACAGCCAAAAACATTCTTTAAGAATAATGGCGAAGAACGGCGGCGCACCGGCAACCGAACCATATCCAGCCCCGTTTTTTTTAAATGCATTCAATAGTTGGGTTTAAGCCTGAGAAATAATAGAATGTCACAGAGGGACAAAATGAAATATAAGCACGAAAAAGACATCATCTCCCGGATGTACAAGGAATTTCCGGCTACAGTATCGGAAATCGACATCAAGATGCTTCGAAGCATTCAAGACGAGTTCACCGCCGGATTCAAACTCCTCGCAAATCAGGGCCCTTTTGTCACAACCTTCGGCTCGGCGCGAATAAAACCTGGAGATCCTGTTTACGCTCTCGGCGTGAAACTGGGGGAAGCTCTCGCAAAGGAAGGCTACGCGGTTCTTACCGGCGGCGGCCCCGGATGTATGGAGGCGGTGAACAAGGGGGCAAAGGAAGCAAACGGGAAATCAATGGGAATCAACATATCCATCCCTATCGAGCAGAATTCGAATCCATACGCCATCCCCTCTATTACCATGAACCATTTCTTTGTGCGGAAAGTCCTCCTGCTCAAATTCTCCACGGCATACATATTCCTCCCCGGAGGTTACGGCACTCTCGACGAGCTCTTTGAAACCATCACCCTGGTACAGAATGGAAAGATCAAGAAACTGCCGATAATTCTTATCGATACCGCATTCTGGCATGGCCTCATGGAATGGATAAACGAACGCCTGATAACAGACGGGCTGATAGGGCCCAATGATACAAAATACTTCAAGATCGTAGACACTGTTGAGGAAGCTATAGAGGTTATAAGAACTACATTAACAGCATGAAATACAACATGAAAGACGGCTCCACAATATGCGGGAACTGCGGCAAACCTATTAAACCAAACAGCAGCGTCGCTGTCATGGAAGGGGCCAAGGACCCGGTTATCTGCCACGCCGAATATGACTGCTCCCCCGCCGGCAACTGCCGGTACGGATTCTGGGGGAACGGAAAACTTGAATCGGTCTTCGGAGAGATTGAACAGTGTTGAAGCAACTTGAAAATCTCCTTGCAGCCAATCGCGAAACTCTTGTGCGGGAGTGGGCAAGACTTATGCAGGAAAGTTCCGCGTCATACGGAAGCCGACCGGTCAACGAACTTCTCGAAACATGCGGTCTCGCTTTCGATGCCTACTCATCGCACATCATGGAGCATGGAAGCGGAAAGCTGGACGACTTTATCGACTACATCGTTATCAAAAGGGTAACGGCGAAATTCTCGATAAGCGAGGTGCAGCATGCATTCAGCCTTTTCAGGACCATTACGACACCGATAATATTATCGGAACTTGACGCAAAGCAGAGCCTCGCGGCGATAGAGGCAATCGACAGATCGGTAAACCACGCGATATTCTCATTCAGCGAAAAATACCAGAAGACGATCGACAACGAGATGCTGGAGATAAACCGCACGCTAACGCAAACAATGCAAAACCTGAAAAAGGAGAAGGATACGGCAACCAGAGCGAACCTTCTAAAGGATCAGTTCCTGGCAAACATTTCGCACGAACTCCTCACCCCTCTTACGAGCATAATCGGCTACAGCAAGATGATGATCGGCAAGATGGATATCAACTCGATTTCACGTGACAAATTCAAGGTCATATACGACCAGGGGAAAATACTGCAACACCACATAAACACGCTCATTCTTTTTTCCCAGATAAACTCGGGGCAGGCAAAGAGGAACAACGACTCGCTCGACCTGAAAGGATTGCTGGAAAAATGCATCAACGAGGCGCTTGGATTCCTTCCGCTTAATAACTGTAAAGTGAATCTAGTCTGCCAGGGAACTCCGCACCTCATTACAGCCGACGGGGAAAAGCTCCGGTTCGCCATATATGAGCTCATATTCAACGCTATAAAATTCTCTCATCACGATTCGTGCGTGGACGTAATATGCAGTTATGAGCCCGACATTGTACGGATATCCGTAAAGGATATAGGAATAGGGATAAATACCGATAATCTTGAAACCATTTTCTCCCCCTTTTTTCAGGTAGACGGATCGCTGACTCGCTGTTACGGAGGGAGCGGCCTTGGCCTTGCCATGATCCGGAAGGTCGCGGAGCTGCATCAAGGCTCGATTCATGTTGAAAGCACTCCCGGCAACGGGAGCCGGTTCACGCTGGAGATCCCTTTCGTTCCGCCCCGGCATCACTGACCATCCGGCAGTACTTTTCCCTTGAGACATTCAAGGATGGGATGTAAATTGTATAGTTCAGTTTAGTAAAAATAGAAGGAGTAACTCATTGGCAAAACATGAGAAATTTGTAGAAGAGGGGAGCATGATCTTCCCTTATACACTAATAATATCGGGAGCGATTCTGTGCACAATCGCCTTGATCGAAAGCTATTTGCAGGTGACCAAGTCACCCATGACCCTGCTGGAAATAGCGCATCAATACGGAGTACTGGTTCAGTACAATCACGCGCTTGAGCCAAACCGCGGGATATGGCACCCTATCGCCTGGGTAGGCTCCACATTTTTCTGCCTGATGATGCTATATTCGGTAAGGAAGCATTTCTCATTCATGTACGGCTTAGGTCCCCTCCGCCACTGGCTGAACGTACATATGTGGCTCGGCATAGTCGCTACCGTATTCGTGACTACACACACAACCTATAAGATAGGCGGCCTCGTCTCTATCTCCTTCTGGTCGATGATCCTCGTGGCGGGTAGCGGCGTGATAGGACGCTATATCTACATACAGATTCCGCGAGGCATATCCGGAAACGAGCTAAGGGTAGACGAGATAAAGGAGATAATGACCGAAATAAACCAGGAGATAGAGCAGTATGCGCTAGAGGACCAGAACATACTCCACTATTTCGAGCAGATATCCGGCCCGAAAAAGGATCCGGATATGTGGGTTGGAAAAGCTGTTTTCCTTATGATGGCCAACGATATCGGCAACTTCTGGAGGATGATGAAGATCAGGCGTGAACTCCGCCATAACGACAATATTGACCACCACATCAGGAAAAGGCTGATAAAGCTCATTCATGAAAAAGGTGGGCTTGTCCGCTCCAGCAACTTTTTAGCCGCTTCGCAGAGCCTCCTGCACTATTGGCACGTGTTCCATAAGCCGTTCGCAATTATCATGTTCGTCATCATGTTCCTTCACATAGGCATATATTACCTATTCCGCGCTAACGCGTAAGGGCAGGCGAAAATGGACAACATACCAAAGATCCTCATCGACAACATCGTCCCGCTTACCGGGGCGGTCATGGTCATTCTATTCGTCCTCCCCTACATTTGGATGCACAACAGACATTCCAAAAAGGTGAAAGGGAGGCAGAAGGAGGCGGAGAACTTCGGCCTGCGCGAGCCTGTTAGCCTTCATCCGAAGGTGAACAGGGATATCTGCATCGGAAGCGGCGCCTGCATCAAGGCCTGCCCGGAGAAGGAGATCCTCGGCACCATCCACGGGAAGGCAGAGACGGTATTCGCATCCCGGTGCGTCGGCCACGGCGCTTGCGCGCGAGCCTGCCCTGTCGGCGCCATCGAACTGGTGTTCGGCACCGAGAAGCGCGGTGTCGACATCCCTCAGGTCTTTCCGAATTTTGAAACGAACGTCCCCCGCATATTCATAGCCGGAGAGCTCGGCGGAATGGGGCTTATCAGGAACGCCATGCTCCAGGGGCAGGAAGCCGTCCAGTACATCGCCGAGGACCTAAAGGAGTTGGGCTCTTCGAAGAAGCCCGATGTTTACGACCTGATAATCGTAGGGGCCGGTCCGGCTGGCCTGGCGGCATCTCTTCAGGCGAAGGCTTCAAATCTCAAATACATAACCCTGGATCAGGAATCCTCATTTGGTGGAGCGATACTCTCCTACCCCCGCGCAAAGATCGTTATGACAAGCTCGGTCAAGGTTCCTTTATACGGGAACGTCAAGCTGAAAGAGATGTCGAAAGAATCGCTTCTTGATGTATGGAATGATATCGTCGACAAAACCGGAATAGTCGTTGATGGCGGAGAGAAAGTTGAAGAGGCAAAATCCGCGGACGGGAATTTCATCGTAAAGACGAACAAGCGGACGCTTAAAACGAGATTTCTGCTCCTGAGCATCGGCAGAAGAGGCTCCCCTAGAAAACTCGGAGTTCCCGGCGAAAAACTGCCGAAGGTGATGTACCGCCTCTTGGAGCCGGAAAAATATCAGAACAACAAGATTATTGTTGTGGGAGGGGGCGACTCCGCTGTTGAGGCGGCAGTAGCGCTCGGCTCGCAATTGGGCAACCAGGTAGACCTCTCCTACCGCAAGGAGAGCTTCGCGAGGATCAAGGAGGGGAACAGAACCCGCCTTAACGAAGCGGTCAAAACCGGCAAGGTAAAACTTGTCATGTCGTCCAACGTTATTGAGATAAAGAAAGAATCTGTCGTTTTGGAACAGGGGGGTAAAACTTCCGAACTGCCGAACGACTATGTTTTCGTATTTGCCGGAGGCGAACTCCCAAACGACTTCCTCCGCAAGGTTGGCATCGAAATAGAAACGAAGTTCGGCACGCGGTAGTTTATTGCCTTACACCCAGCCCTGCCAGCGCGGGGCTGAACCTTTTTCGAAATCCTGAGCCCGCTGCTTTACTATCAGAAGCGGTAGCCGATGAGGGCGAAGACGGATGACGACCTCCACTCGTTATCGGCCTGAGCGATAAAGACTGAGTCTACGTCAAGATATTTCTCTTCCGATATCTCATAGCTGACTGAGCCGTAAAAACTTTTCCCTTTGTACCAGTTCAGCGAGCCTCCGTACATCGTCTGCCTTAGCTTGTTCGAGGCCTTGTCCTGGCTATTTTCCATGACCGTAGCGTTCACCTCGGCGCTTATGTTGGTCGATATGTCCGCGCCGAGAGAGGTGCGGTATGTGTTCGACTGCGAGGTGAAGTAGTTAATATCGTTATATGAAAAATCGAAAAAGAGATATCTGAACAGCCCGCTCTTCCTTAGACCGAGGGTATACATCTCCGCCGACTTGTTATCGCTCTCCCTTGTGCGGTGGTCGTACCTTGCATAAAGGTTCGTCCCCCTGCTGATATTCAGTGTTCCGTTCACTCTGTATGATTTCTGCAGTTCGCGATTTATATCGTAATCCATCGATTCGTACAGCTGTACCGCCCTGTACTGGTAGTATGTAAATCCGAGTCTTGCCACTCGGCCTATCCTGTAGCCGACCGTTGCAAGAAGATGCGTCAGATCGAAACCGCCATCCAGCACGTTGTGATCCCCTCTTCCCGATGCGTATACGTTCAGTTTGTCGTTAATGCGCCAGTCATAGTTTGTGAACATGAAAGAGGAATCTTCTTTACCATTATAAATGGAAGAAGCGTATCCCCCCGAGATACCGTACTTTTTCTCCCTCTTGAAACCAAATAGGCCATACGTCACGAACTCCGACGACAGGCGATCAATGTGCGGGTCGGGCTGTGTGCCGCCGAACATGCCGAAGCCTGATAGCTCCCCCGTATAATGTTTCAGCGACACTCCGTCGATACCCGCGCCGGGAACATCCGCCACATAATGCCTCCCCAAAACAAGGTCTGTGTTCCAGAACCCTTTCTGAATTTCAAGGTTTGCATCCCTGATCCTTGTTTCGGGGATGTTCTCGTTCAGATCGCTTTCGCCCGTTCCCCTCGTTCTCGCGTCAAGGTTGATGAACTTGTTCTCCCCCATGAACTCAGACGCAGTGAGCTTCACCCGCGTATCCCAATAGTTGTACTTGTAGGCGGACGAATCGTCTTTCAGCTCGAAGAACGAGGCGGAGAGGTTTCCGGTGACTTTCGCATGGGCAGGCCAAGCCTGTACCAGAGAGAGGAGAATGGCCGCAATAACAAATATTTTTTTCATCAGTCGTCGCAAACTCCACCGTGAAGGTCTCGCCCGTCGTCAAAATTCCTGTCCGTAACCTTGTGGCAGTCGGCGCACCAGGCGGGATCGCACCGCGGCTGGCCATTGTGTTCATGGAGGAAGTTCGTATCTTTCCTGGTCATCGCTGGATGGTTATGGCAGTCTTCGCACTGCTGTTCTAGTGTTGCGCCGGGGAACTTCAATTCGCTAGAACTTATCAAATGGCACCGGTCACATTGGTCTTCCAATGGCACGTGGCGGCCATTGAATGTCATAGTGGTATGGCCGTAAGACGCCGGTAGCCAGCCAGATGTCTTGTGGCAAACACCGCATTCAAGATTTGTCGGGTCTGCATGCCCCAACGTGGTTGTGCTGTTGTATTCGTCCATATGGCAATCCTTGCAGATCCTTTCAAACGTTGCCCCGGTGAACTTGGCGAGAAGATTGACGGACGCGGCCTGATGGCATTTCAGACAATCAGACTTCGCCGTCAAATGTTTTCCGGAGAATGTCATTTGAGCATGTACGTAGCCGATGGCAGTCCATGTCATCGCAGTCGTGGGATGGCACGACGCACATGTGGTGATCGCATCCGTGGCGGCATGCCCAACCTTTGAGTTATCCGACGCCGCCTCGTTATATTCGGTCAAATGGCATATGTTGCAGTCCGTAGCAAGCTCCGCGGTCAGATATATGTCGAGCAGATCGGACGATTTTGGTTTGTGACACTTATCACATGTGTCTTTTATCGGTTTGTGCGGTCCCAAAAATGTCATTGTGTTGTGACCGTAAGACGCCGGTTTCCATTGACCAAGCGTAAGGTGACACTTCATACATTGAACCGTTTCGTCCACAACGGAATGGGCGACCAGAGCAATATCCGTGTTTGCCGCAGTGAACTCGGGCTGGTGGCAATACTCGCATTCGGTCTCCATCGTTGCGCCTGTGAATTTGGCGAGGAGCACTAATGAGGTTTTTTCATGGCATTTTACACAGTCCTGCTCAATCGGCTTGTGACCATTTGAGAAGGTCATCGCGATATGCCTATAGCTTATCTGTTCCCAAGTCATGGAACCTATCCCGTGACACTGACTGCAGTCTGTCGCCGCGTTTGCGACCTGATGGCCAATAGTCGAATTATCCGATTTTGCCGCATTGTAATCCTCTGTGTGGCAGAGGTTGCAATCGGTCGGGGCCTCAGCGCCGGGCCAAAGCACAGCCCAATTCGCCGTGTTATGACACTTTTCGCACTCTTTTTTTAGAATCCTGTGGGCACCGTTAAACGACCAGATCTCATGCGCGTGATCAGTTGCCGGAACAAACGAATAAACCTTGTGACAATCCTGACAATCGGTGCGCGACAGCGAGTGGAACATAGTCAGCTTCGGATCGAGGAACTCCTTGGCGTGACACTGCAGGCAGTCAACGGGGACATCCCTGTAAATACGGTTCTGATGGCAGTCACTGCACTTGGCGATCCTGTGCCTCCCTTCAAGACGGAAGCCGGTATTGTTATGCGAGAAGAGTTCCGGCAGCCAGCTTTTTGCGGAATGGCAATCACCGCAATCGGTGCCGAACTGCCTGAAGTGCGGATCGGTATGACAGTACGTGCAATCGGAACCGGTGAGGCCGTCATATCTCCCTTTGACCTTGTGACACTCGGCACAACGGGCCTGTGCATGTGAGTATTTAAGCGAGAATCCGGTCATGTCGTGGAAATAGCTCTCCGGCTGCCAGTTGTAACTGTTATGACACTCTTCGCATTTTTGGCCAAACTCCCCTTTATGCTTGTCGTCCTTTTTATGACAGGCATAACATGTGGTCTCAAGGGGTTTCCAGACCGTCTGCTCGTTTTTCTTCATATGGCATTTTTCGCACTTGGTCTCCGCGTGTTTCCCTATAAGTGAGTATTTGCTGTCCCTGTTATGCTGGAACTTAAGCTCCTTCCACCCCTTTGCGGTATGGCAATCGTCGCACTTTTTATCCTTGAACTGGTCACCATGCGTGAAGGCCCCCTTCTCTTTCGTGTCGTGGCAGCCTTTGTTGTTGCACTCCTTTGTGTCTATCGGTTTGTAGTGAGGCTTTGTGGTTGCAGGATCGATAAGGTGGCATTTTTCGCATTTAACCTCGGCGTGCTTCCCTTCCAGCTTGTACCCCTTGTATTTGGGATTGTCATGCTTGAATGTCGGCTCCTTCCACGCCTTGGTGGTGTGACAATCATCGCACCTCTGCCCCTTGAACTGCTCGCCGTGCGTAAGACCGCCGCGCTCCTTGGTATCGTGGCATTCTGCCGAATTACACGTCTTTGTGTCGAACGGTTTAAATCGGGCCTGTTTTGTTGTCGGATCCGGCCTGTGGCATTTTTCGCATTTCAGTTCCGCATGCTTCCCATCCAGTTTGTACCCTTTGTACTTGGGATCCTCATGCTTGAACAGCGTCTCTTTCCACGCCTTGACCGTGTGACAGTTTTCGCACTTCTGCCCCTTGAACTGCTCGCCGTGGGTAAGGCCGCCGCGCTCCCTGGTGTCATGGCAATTTGGGGTGTTACATGTGCTTGTATCAAACGGTTTAAAGAGAACCTCCTTCGTGCCGGGGTCGGCCCTGTGGCATTTTTCACATTTAACCTCGGCGTGCTTCCCTTCCAGCTTGTACCCTTTGTACTTTGAGTCCTCATGCTTGAATTCCGACGGTTTCCAGCCGTTGACGGTATGACACTCTTCGCACTTTCTCCCCTTGAACTGCTCGCCATGGGTGAAGAACCCGCGTTCCTTCGTGTCGTGACAGCCGGGAGCTGTGCAGGTATCGTACTTCTCGACGGTGAATATCCCCTTGTCCTTCTGCGGATGACAAGTCTCGCATTTTGCCTTCAGGTGTTTGCCACGTAATGGATATTTTGTCTTGTCGTGATTAAAGAGCGTTTCCTTCCAGTCCTTTTCGGTATGGCAAGTCTCGCACTCCTTGCCGAGTTTGCCTTTATGTTTATCGTCTTTTTCATGGCAGGCAAAACAGGTTGTTTGAAGGCCAAGAAAACTTCTTACCCCTTTTTTTGTTTTGGCTGTATGGCATTTCTCACAATCAACCTTTTCGTGCTTGAAGAGAAGCTTGTAGCCGGTGGCGTTATGGTCGAATTTTTTCTGATCCCACTCTATAAGGGTAAATGCCGTCCCCTTATGGTCGGGATGGCACTCTATACACTTTTTATCGCTGACGGTCGTATGATATCCCTTGCGCGCCTTGAGCCGCTCGTTGATATCCTTATGACAGTCCAAGCACCCTTCATTCGGTATCCCCCCCCTTAGAGCATGACATTTTGTGCAGTTTGTCAGCCCCTCCACCTCATCATGAAGGTAAGAGAGGTCGCCCGGGGAGATCAATGTACCGAGTGATTCGGCATTCGCGAGCGATGGGAAAGCGAAAATCGCCAGCAACAAGGAAATTATCACCATGAATTTCGGCAAGGCAGGTATTAAAGCCTTTGATTCAAAGTCTTTCTTTATTATGCTCAATTTTTCCTCTGCTTATGCGTGACTTACCAAGCGGAGCAAGGATTGATTCGCTTCAATCCCGAATCTGTCTCCGTATATCTCAATAAAGGCTCAAATTAATTTATTCTAACAAAAATTATTTTAATTCCCTTGCATAATATCTCGGTATCGACAGTGGTATTCGTATATTTTACAGGCACTTACAATTGTTTACATTTTTATGCACGTCTTTCGTACATTTCAACGATAGTTTTCCCTGTCTATAATTTTACATTTTATTTGGCCTTTTTAAGCCTTTTTCTTAGTTGGATGAGCCGGCTAAAACGTATGTTTTTCTTTGTTTAAATCTAGCCGTCGGCTCTTAGGAGAATAAGCGTTATGTTATCTTTTCCGCCATTTTCGTTTGCCATCCTGACGAGGAGATGACCGCACTCTTCGAGGTTGTCCAGGTACGACATCAGTATATCCAGAAGCTGTTCCTCCTCAACCATATTGGTGAGGCCATCGCTGCAGATCAGAAACAGATCATTTTTTCTTGGTGTTGCTATGCTGATATCCACTTTTGCCTTATCCATATGACCAAGCGCCCTCACAAGCCCGTCCCTGTGCGGAAGTTTTTCCAGCTCGGTCCTGGAATATATGTTTTTTTTCAACTCCTGCTCGAAGAGGTTATGATCTTCAGTCATTCTCAAGATGCGGTTTCGCCTGAACCTGTATATTCGGCTATCGCCAACGTGCGCCAGGAACAGAAGCCCAAGCGCTGTATGCATGGTTGCCACGGTAGTCCCCATCCCCATGAGTTCCTGTTTTTTTGTAACAGCTTCCTTTATCGCGTCGTTTGCGATCATTATTGAGAGGGCGAGCTTCTTTTCCGGAAGCACCATGTCTTTGGGAAACGAGTGGCGCTTGTTGATATCCTTTTCGGTTATGTTGGGATTTTCGAGAAAGAAGGACTCGATAGTTTTTAACGCGAGTTTGCTGGCAACTTCCCCCGCGGCGTGACCGCCCATCCCGTCAGCTACCAGGTAGAGCCCCAAATTCACATTCACCAATACGGAGTCTTCGTTGTTAGTTCGCCGTTTCCCAACGTCCGTTATCGCGAAGTGTGAATACTTCATCTTTTCTTCCTGCCTCCTTTCCTTGCTCCCTTGCTCCCTTTCTTATGGAGAAGATAGTCAATGGAATCCAATAGCGCTTGCCAGCTTGCTTCGATGATATTTTCCGAAACACCTACTGTCCCCCACTTGCCGCCGGAATCATCGCCGGATTCTATGAGAACCCGCGTCTTCGCCTTTGAACCGGATGTTTCATCGAGTATGCGCACCTTGAAATCAAGGAGACGGATGTTGCGAAGTTCGGGATAATAGTCTGTAAGAGCCTTTCTGATGGCCCTGTCCATCGCGTTTACCGGCCCGTTCCCTTCCGCGACCGCGTGATGCACCTCTCCGTCAGGGGTCCTTACCATTATCACCGCCTCGCTGAAAGGTGTCATCTGGTCGGACGAGATGGAAACTATCGTTCTTGCCCGTAGAACGTCGAATTTCTTTTCCCATTCACCCTTGGCCTTTTTCATTAATATCTCCAGCGATCCGTCCGCCCCTTCAAAAAGGAAACCCTGATTTTCAAGTTCCTTGATGTTCGCGACAATGCTTTTCGCTACCGGGTCGCCCGACTCGATATCTATACCATACTCGCGCGCCTTCGCAAGAATGCTCCCCTTCCCGGCAAGGTCCGATATGAGAATGCGTCTGCTGTTGCCGACCATTTCCGGCGCAATATGCTCATATGTTTTCGAATTTTTCAGAACCGCGTCGACATGCAGTCCCCCCTTGTGGGCAAACGCTGAATCCCCTACATACGGCTGATGGATGCGGTGCCTCATGTTCGCCATCTCGTACACATAGAGAGAGGCTTCCCTCATTTTTTTCATGTTTGAGGGTGAGATGCAGTCATACCCCGCTTTCAGCTGAAGCGCCGGAACCACGGAACAGAGATTGACATTTCCGCACCTCTCCCCTATTCCGTTCATCGTTCCATGCACCTGCAACGCGCCTGCCCTGACGGCGGCTATCGTATTCGCCACCGCGGTATCGGTATCGTTATGGCAGTGTATCCCCACCTTGCCGTCGACCTTGCTTATGACATCGGCGACAATATCCCCCACATCGTGAGGGAGGAAACCGCCGTTCGTGTCGCAGAGGATCACCCAGTCGGCGCCGGCGTCCAGCGCCGCCTTCAGCGTTTTTACGGCATAATCTGGATTGCTCCTGTACCCGTCGAAAAAATGCTCCGCGTCGAACATCACCTCTTTTACGCGCGATTTGAGATAGCGAATGGAACCTGCTATCAGCTCAAGATTGACGTCTCTGCTGACCTTAAGCACGTCGGTTACATGGAGGTCCCAGCTTTTTCCGACGATCGTTACAACGGGTGCGCCGCATTCTACGAGGAGTTTCAGGTTAGGGTCCTTTGCAGGGGTGAACTTCGGACTGTGAGTGCTTCCAAAAGCGGCGACCTTGATGTTTTTAAGCTTCAGCTTTTTTACTTCCCTGAAGAACGCCTCGTCCTTCGGGTTTGAGCCGGGGAATCCCCCTTCAATATAATGGAAACCGAGGTCATCAAGTTTCTTGGCTATACCGAGTTTATCCTCCAGCGAGAAGGAGACGTCTTCCGCCTGACTCCCGTCCCGCAGTGTGGAATCATAGATCAGTATCTGCCTTGCCGCTTTCACTTTACCGTTTTTTCTTTCTCCATTTCAAAACCGTCATGAAGCAGTTTTACCGCCTTGTCTATTTCGTCTTTCCTTATTACGCACGAAACTTTTATTTCGGACGTCGATATCATCTGGATGTTTATCCCGCCATCAGCCAGAAGGCGGAACATCCTTGCCGCAACACCGGTATGGCTCCTCATGCCGACGCCGACGATGGAAACCTTACCGACATTCTCTTCCAGCAGAACCTCGCGGGCCTTGATTTCACTTGCCGCCCCTTTCAGTCCAGAAAGAGCCTTCTTCGACTCGTCGCTGGGAACCGTAAGAGAAATACTTGTAAGCCCCTTCTCCCCTACGTTCTGAATTATCATATCAACGTTTATGTTGTGATGCGCCAGCGAGTCGAAGATCTTCGCGGCGCAACCCGGTTTGTCGGGTACGTCTGCAATGGTGATCTTCGCCTGATCCTTGTTGTACACAACCCCTGAAACCAAAACCTCTTCCATAGAAGGCTCCTCCGCTGTTACCCATGTACCGGGTCCGTTTGTAAAAGATGATTTTACCAGAATCGGCATGTTATATTTCGCGGCAAACTCAACCGACCTGGTCTGCAATACCTTCGCGCCGAGACTCGCCATCTCCAGCATCTCTTCGTACGAGATCCTGTCGATCCGTCTCGCTTCGGGAACGATTCGCGGATCGGTCGTGAATACTCCATCCACATCGGTGTATATCTCGCACTGATCCGCTTTCAGCGCCACGGCAAGCGCAACCGCGGTTGTGTCCGATCCCCCTCTGCCGAGCGTCGTGACCGAATCAACCTCCTCGCTGTACCCCTGAAAACCGGCTACAACAACCACATGGTCCCGCTCAAGCCATTTGAATATGTTCTTTGTATCAATGTTCCTTATCCTCGCCTTGGTATGCGCTCCATCTGTGAATATGCCGGACTGCCTCCCCGTAAGCGAAATTGCGTCTATCCCGCGCGATTTCAGGATCATCGCCAGTAGCGGGATGGTTATCCTTTCACCGGAAGAGAGGAGCATATCCATCTCCCTTTCATCCGGATTGTCGCTCGCCTGCTTTGCCAGTTCGACAAGAGAGTTGGTTTCCCCCGCCATCGCGGAAAGAACGACCACCATGCGGTTCCCTTCCGCCTTTCTTGAGGCAACCTTGTCTGCGACTTTTTTCAGCCGCTCGACATCAGCTACCGACGTTCCTCCGTACTTCTGAACTATAAATGCCATAATTTTCTAATTGTATCTTTTATGCATCCAAGGTTAAAGAGATTCTATTATAAAAAAACCCTTACTTTTTTTATAAACCGCTGATGTACACCGATAACTTCACGCATCCCTTCCAGGATTTTTAATAGTGCGCTTTCTTCCCGGTTATCTCACTTAAACTGATTTTTATTATCGCTACCTTGCTGGTTTCCTTTTCTGTAAATACAAATTCACGGCTGTCGTAGTGCGCCATCAGTATCTTGAGAGCTTCCAGCTTTTCCTCTGTATCCTCTACCAGCTCAGCCGTGCCAAAGCCTATAACGCTCTTATATTTCGCCCCCCAGTCGCACGCGATATCACCTTTTCTTTCGAGTTCATACCCGGTTTCAAACTCAACACATACGTTGCTGTTTGCGGCGATAATGTCGAGTTTTCGCCCCTTTATTGCGCAATGCACATAAACCTTCATCTCCCTGTACCCGAAATTAACCGGTACGACATACGGCATATCTCCGTCGCAAAGGCCTATCCGGCAGATCTCAGCGCTTTTTATCACCGATTCCATTTCTGAAATATCTGTAATTTCCTTGTCTTTTCTATGCATTGGCGAATTATATGCTAAGCCGAAATGGCCCGCTATGAATATTTTGCCATGAACAAGCCTTAAGGCGAGAGATATGCCGCAGTCACCAGTGGTCCGGGAAATCGGCCATTATCCTGTCTGAAACCTCCAGAAAGTTCTTGATGGTAGGATTTAAATCGTTCGCCGTAACCACCTTCTCCCATAACCTTTCACCCGTTTTGAGGTTGATGAGAAAGGCGCTCATAGCGGACCGTCCATGTCCCACCTTTGGATCGGTCGAAAATACCTCCCCGGAAATGTGAAATACCATCACTGCGTCCCCTCCGATCCCGAGCTCGCCCGCCTCCGTGAAATAGTTCTGGTTTCCCTTATGAAGATTCCTGTGGAAATTTATCAGGATAGACTCCTTTTCACTATCCCGTGAGAAAGGGAAATTTATGAAAAGCGGCGGAACTTGTTCTTCCTCCCCCTGCACGATCCCCTGCTCCGTCTCACCTGTTTTGAGTTTCAGGACGTTTTTATTGTCGAGCCATGCCCCTACCGAGGAATCCAGGGTGCTGGATATGCTATACCCCTTCTCCCGAAGGACATAGGAGATGTGTTTCACCACTTCATAGCTAACCTTCCGGTTGAAGGGGATATCTATATAATCGTTCCTTACACCGTCAAGCACGGCGGAATCCCCCATCAGCGTGAGAGACGCCATCTTTTTTATGGCAAGCGTCGCTTCATCGGAACCTCCATTATCTCCCGTTTTGCCGGACCGCTCTTCAGCAAAAGACAGGCATGGATATGAAACGGACAACATAAACAGGAGTCCCAGTTGAGCGAACAACCTGATACTTACCTTCATTCCTGCACCTCTTCACTACAAAACATGTTTACTATTCAAGGGATAATTAGAAAGGGTCGAAACCCGTTAACAATCCACGGCTATTCTACAAAAGGGGAGAGTCAAATGCCACCCCCAACACATAACTATCTCCTCAGAAACGACCGGGTCAGGGCGCAAAACCGGCCGTCAGTGAATTCCCCAAACAGTAGCAGATGGAGGGAATAGGCACTTTTCCAGTGTCCCGCGGATTATCAGTCACGCGGAACACCCGGCAATCAATCTCTACGGTACTTTAAAATGTCTATTAGTGCTGATGCTCCCCGCTTTCATGACCTTCATGCTCCATTGATTGCCCCGACATTGCGGAGCCGCCGGATCTGATCTCGGGATGCCTTATCTCACCGCCAAGGCTGGAAGCGCGCCCCATAAGAAGAAGGGTAATGATCGACATCGCGATCACGCCGTTCATTGACCATGCTGGAAGTTTTCCACTGTTCTTTTGGTTGAAAAGACCTGCGCCAGCGAGCGCGCCAAGGATAAGCACGGCTATAAATGCCGCCTCTGCCGCCTCCTCATGTTCCTCAATGTACTTCTCTTCTACGCCAGCCATCTTCTCAATCTTTTCCTCTGCAGCCTCGCCTGAGAAGAAGGCCGGAAAGCTCAATAAAGTTATCGCGACAAAGAAGGTGAAACTGAATTTCTTCAGTTCTTCGCTCTTCGCATAGAACGCGTAAGCCAGGATGCCGATGCCCAACAGCGAGCCTATTACCGGAATATGATTTAATGCCAAGTGTACGTGTGCGGGATTCATAACAAACTCCTCAAAGATAATATTGTTGCTTACTGCAAGAACATTTCCACAAGATATAAATTTATCATTTGTATATAAATTTTTCCAGCTATCCTGCTTTTGAGGAACCGGGAAAACGGTTTTACTGCTTCGTGGGGAATCTTTTCATCACCTTTTTGGCAAGTTTTCCCATCTTTGGCATAGTCGGGGATGAGCTGGTCTCCTCCGCGCCGGCCCATACGACCTCTCCCGATTTCAGTTCTATCAGGTACATCCGTATCCACATGCCGTCCTCCGACTTCATATCCCCATCGGCTTTTCCCCCGCTGAAAATCACGATGAAAAAGTTGTAAATTCCCTTTAACACCTTTTTACCCCATGAATCGACAAACCCCCCTTCCTGGACGACCAGGAGACCGTCGCTTATGAATCCAAGCGATTTTGACCCTTTGATAGACTCCGCGTCCCTCTTCAAAAGCCCTTTATGCAGTTCCAGCAATCTCTCCCTCACTTTTTCATTGTCATCGTATGCGGTTTCAATGAAGAACGGCGGGATGGAAGTTTTATGTTTGATGCTCGATACTGACCGCTCGGAAGGATCATATATCACTTTGTATTCCGTGAACCCGTTGAATGTCGCGCCTATGGATGCTACTTCTGTTTTTCCAGTCTTATATCCAGCCTCTTTCAGCTTCCCGGCAATTTTTCCGGCTGAATCGTTGCCCATATCGAGATTTTCCGGCACATCCACCATGTCTTTCAGCCCGAGGATATCCTTTGCAACGGAGACGTCTATGAGAACCGATATCTCAGACATCTTTTTGACATCGTTCGGTTTTTCCCTGTACCCGAGTGTACTGGCGCATCCATAGGAAAACAGAACCAAAAAAGCAAAAATATAGATCTTCATCAGCTTCACCATACATCCCCTCACTCAGTTTTAAAAAACTCCCGTTATCACCCAAGTCTCGTATCAAGCGCGTCTCTCAGCGATTCGCCGAGGAGGTTGTACGCGAGCACTGTTATGAGTATTGCCAGCCCTGGAAAAACAGATAGCCACCAGGCGAACTCGATATAGTTCTTCCCTTCCGTAAGGATGCTCCCCCAGCTCGGCGTGGGTGGCTGAACCCCGATACCGAGAAAGGACAAGGCGGATTCAGTCAAAATAGCCCCAGCTATTCCGAGAGTAGCCGATACAAGTACCGGAGCCATGGCATTCGGCAGGAGGTGGCGGAAAATGATTATTATGTCCCTCTGCCCTATCGACCTCGCCGCCGGGATAAAATCCCTCTCCTTCAATGAAAGGAACTCCGCCCTTACCAGGCGCGCGACACCCATCCACCCCGTAAGCCCTATGACTATCATGACATTCACGATGGACGGTTCAAGCATCGCGATAACCGCCAGGATAAGAAAGAATGTCGGAAAGGTGAGCATCACGTCGACGAAACGCATCATTACTTCGTCGACAAGACCGCCGTAGTATCCGCTTATGGCGCCGACGATTATCCCGATAACGGTTGCTATTCCAACCGAGATAAAGCCTACCATCAGCGATATTCTCGCACCATAGATCATCCTGCTCAATACGTCACGGCCAAGCTCGTCCGTTCCAAGCCAGTGCTTCAGGTTAGGCGGCTCCAACAGGATCGATGTGTTTACGTCGGACGGATCATAGGGTGAAATGAACGGGGCAAGAAGGGCGACCGAAAAGAGGAACAGAACGATCGCCCCTCCGGTCATGGCAAATGAATCCCCCTTCAGGCGGTTCCAAACATGGTTCCAGAATGAGCCTGAACTGCCGTTACTCATACTTTATCCTCGGGTCGGCAATTGCGTAACTGAGGTCCGCGACGAGGTTCCCTATAAGCGTAAGCGTTGCGCCGATAACAAGTATCCCCATGACCAGCGGATAATCACGCGACATGACAGATTCGTAAAAGAGCTGTCCCATCCCCGGGATGGAGAATATTGTCTCGAATATTACTGACCCCCCTATGAGCGACGGTATCGAAAGGCCGACTATCGTCACTATCGGGAGAAGGGCGTTCCTTAGCGCGTGGCGGTAGTAGACACTCTTTTCATGGCACCCTTTCGCGCGCGCGGTTGTTATGTAATCCTGCCGTATGACCTCAAGCATGTTCTGCCTGGTTATGCGGGAGAGAAAAGCGAGCGAGGTGAGCGACGACAGCAAAACCGGCATCAGGAGGTGCCTGGCGAGATCAATTATCTTTCCCCATGTGGTGTACTGCTCGTAGTAAATAGACCTTATTCCCGAGATGGGTAGCCATCCGAGCTGAACGCCGAAGAGTATCATAAGGAGAAGCGCAAGCCAGAATCCGGGCGCGGAAAAACCTATAAAGACGAATAGAGTGCTCCCCCTGTCGAACGCCGAGCCGGGATGCGTCGCCGAAAAGACCCCTATCGGAATCGACATGATAAAGATAAGCACGAGCGATGTTACGTTGATGAATATCGTGATAGGGAGCCTCTCGGCTATCTTGTCGAGCACCGGCCTTGCGTCGGGAGAAAAGGAACGTCCGAAATCGAGCACCACGAGGCGCGAAATCCAGAGACCGTACTGGACATGCAGAGGCTTATCAAGGTGGTACATCTCCCTCATCCTCTGCTTTGCCGCGGCGGAAGCCTTCGGATTCATCTCAGTCATCCTGTCGGTAGGTTCTCCGGGCGCGAGGTGAATGACAATAAAGGTGATTATCGTAATGCCGAACATTATCGGTACCATCATGATAAGCCGCCTCACAAGGTAGTTAAACACCCAGATACTCCTTCAGCGCGTCGCGCCAATCCCTGAGCGGCTTCCCGGCTATTCCGGCATACCTGCCGCAGTCTAGCCTGGAATTGGCGGGGCGCTTCGCGGGTCTTGGAAACTCCGACGACGGCACAGGCAGAACCTTTACATCCATCCCTTTCTCCTCAAAAATCGCCTTTGCGAATTCATACCAGCTGCAAGAACCGGAATTCGATATATGAACGGTTCCGGTCACCTCTTTTTCTACCATCTTTAAAATCGCCTCGGCAAGGTCGGGATAATATGTAGGCGCGCCAACCTGGTCGTCTACGACCTTCAACGGCCCGCCCTTTTCGCCGAGTGCGAGCATTGTCTTCACGAAGTTCTTTCCAGTATTCCCGTAGAGCCATGACGTGCGGACAATGAGAGAATCATCCAGCTGCGCCGTGACCCTCTCCCCTTCAAGTTTCGTCCTTCCGTAAACGTTCAGCGGGTTTGGCGCGTCACCTTCCAGGTACGGAGCCTCTTTTTTACCATCGAATACATAATCCGAGGAGATGAAAACAAGCCTTGCTCCCTTCTTTTTTGCCATCTCCGCGATAGATTGAGTCGAGAGCACATTTATTTTTCGGGCCGATTCGATATCCTTTTCGCATCCGTCAACATCGGTCATGGCGGCGGAGTGTATTATCAGATCCTCACCGCCGATGTCCTGAAGCCCCTTTTCAATCTCGTCCGCGCGGGAAAGATCGGCAATACTTCTGTCGAAAGGAACAGACGACCCGGGCCATTTATCCTCTATCTGACGGCACAATTCGCTCCCCAGTCCGCCGCTGCTCCCGGTAACGATCACCTTCTTCATAAAGCCGAGGTTTTCAGGAGCGCCCCCGGCTTATTCTTTCGGCGTAAAGTTTTTCGTAAAACCCGGTGTACTCGCCCGATTTGATCTCTTCCCACCATGAACGGTTGTCCATATACCACTTCACCGTGGAGTTGATAGCCTCTTCAAACGAATGCTCCGGTGCCCATCCGAGCCTGTCGCTTATTTTGGAAAAATCTATCGCGTAACGCCTGTCGTGTCCCGGCCTGTCCTCAATGAAGAGTTTCAGCGAATCTGGTTTGCCGAGCGCGCGGAGTATCATATCCGTTATCTCCAGGTTGTTCTTCTCGTTCCCACCGCCGATGTTATATATCTCCCCCGGCGCCCCTTTTTGAAGTACCGTGTCCACCGCCGAGCAATGATCCTCAACGTGGATCCAGTCGCGCACGTTGAGGCCGTCGCCGTAGATTGGGAGCTTTTTCCCGGCGTCGGCATTCGTGATGAAGAGAGGTATTATCTTTTCAGGAAACTGGTACGGCCCGAAATTGTTCGTGCACCTGGTAACTACAACCGGAAGTTTGAAGGTCGTAAAATATGAAAGCGCCAGCATGTCCGACGATGCCTTGCTGGCGGAGTATGGAGAACTCGGCTTGAGCGGGCTGTCCTCTGTAAATGCACCCTTCTCGATCGACCCGTATACCTCGTCCGTGGAGACATGGACAAATTTTGAAATGCCGTGCCTCTTCGCCGCTTCCAGAAGAACTCCGGTGCCGATGACATTCGTAAGGAGAAACTCGGAGGCGTTCTCAATGCTCCTGTCGACATGGGATTCCGCCGCAAAGTGAACCACGGCGTCCATCCCCTTCATAGCTTTGTCGACCTTAGCCGCGTCCCGTATATCCCCTTTTACGAACTTGTGGTTTCCGCTGTCGAGGAAGTCATCGAGATTCTTCATGTTCCCCGCATATGTGAGGGAGTCGAGATTTACTACCGTATCGCCGGGGTGCCGGAAAAGGTATTGCCGGACAAAATTCGACCCGATGAAACCGGCTCCACCCGTTACCAGAATTTTCATATGGTGTGGTGTCGAAGCCTTTGAAGTCCGCAGGAACCGCTGTAAAAGATCACCCGGTCAATCCTGCCTGATGAGTCTCGTCCAGATAAAATAGCCGACAACGGAAAGTCCCAAGGCAAGAGCTAGAACGAACGGCCCTACCTGGGATATGTCGGAATTCTTCAGTGCAACGCCGCTTGTACCATAGATGAGAACACCTAGCGTCCATTTGGCCCCTTGCGTACCGATATACCTTGTAGGTCTCATCGCTATCAGCAGGGCAAACAGTCCAATTATCCCGAACGAAGTTCCCGATAACAGATATTCCTGCAACCTGCCGGATAGGGCCAGATCGGCCAAGTCATTAAAATCAAATGTTTCCCAAAACTGTCTGAATATGTCCATTACCTATATATCTCCTGGAAATTGGAATTATCCTAACACGGCACCGCCATAAAGTGTATAATGCGCCCCTAATAATAAGCAGGTTTATTCTATGGTTGATTACAAAGTACATCTGGACGTTTTTGAGGGGCCGATGGACCTGCTCCTGCACCTTATAAAGGAGCAGGAGATAAACATTTACGATATCCCCATATCCAAGATCACAAAGCAGTATTTCGAGCACCTTGAGCATATGAAACAGCTCAATCTTGAGGTCGCAGGCGAATGGCTGATAATGGCGGCAACGCTTACATACATAAAATCGAAAATGCTCCTCCCGGTCGTGCCGACCGAGGATGGCGAGGAGGAAGGGGTCGATCCCCGCGATGAGCTTGTAAGACGCCTCATCGAATATAAAAAATTCAAGGAAGCCGCCCAGGGATTGAGAGAGAAGGAACTTATTCAGAACTCCACGTTCGCCAGAACATTCATCACCGAGTGGGACGAAGACGACGCCGACTACCTCAAGGAGATATCGGTGACAAAACTCATGGAGGCGTTCAGGAAGATACTAATAAAGGCGGGGGAAGAAGGGCTTTACGAGATAAAGCTCGAAGAGATATCGATAACGGAAAAAATAGCATATGTTCTTGAAATGCTGGAAAAAACGCCTCGCACAAGGTTTGAGGACCTGTTTTCGGAAGCAAAAGGGAAAATGGAGCTTGTCGGAACGCTCCTGGCCCTCCTTGAACTCATGAAACAGCAGATGATACGGGTTTTTCAGGAGAAGGAATTCGGACCCATCTGGGTGCAGGCATCGGAGGATGAGGGGGACGAGAGCCGCGAGGGGGAAATTGAAACTGTAAGCGCGATTATCAACGAGATAGACGCATGATGATAAATATTAGGAATCCGAAAGCCGGGAGGAACAAGTTTGAAACTGAGTGAAGAAGCGCAAGCGCTGGAAGCGGTCCTGTTCGTATCGGACGGCCCAGTCTCCGCTGAAAATATTAAATCTGTTCTTGAGGGTATGGAGAACAGCAACATCCCTTCAATAGTCGAGGAGATCAATGAAAAACTGGAGGGGCACGCCCTCTGCATAGTGGAGATAGCGGAAGGATACCAGCTCCGCACGAAACCTGAGCATGTGGAAACCATTAAGAGGTTCCACAAGCTGGAACGCTCCACGAGGCTCTCCCATGCCGCGCTGGAGGTCCTCTCCATAATCGCCTACAAACAGCCGATAACAAGGCAGGAAGTTGAAGACATCAGGGGGGTGGACAGTTCCGGCGTAATAGGGAAACTTCTAGACAAGACCCTGATAAAAACGATGGGGCGCAAAAAGGTGCCCGGTAAACCGATGACCTTCGGCACAACAAAAAAGTTTCTGGAATATTTCGGACTGGTAAAACTTTCCGATATGCCGATGCTCAAGGAATTCCCCGAAAACTTCGACGAAGAGATCACGCAGCCGAGCCTGGCGCTTGACGGCATCGATGAAGATTCAGGAGAAAAGGACGAAAACGACATTCAACTAGAGGAAGAAGCGGCAATGATAGAGCCCGCAGAGGAAGATTATGACGACTTGGAAGACGATGAAGAAGAAGATAGCGAACACGACGACGAAGAAGAGGACGAAGAAAAGGAAAAATAGCAGCGAGGGGACAAGGCTTCAGAAAATTCTCGCGGACGCCGGCCTCTTTTCAAGAAGAAAAGCGGAAGAGGCGATAAAAGAGGGGCGGATTGCCGTAAACGGCGAAACGGTCACCGAGCCGGGCGCCAAGGCCGATCCGTCATCCGATTCGATCACATGCGACGGACGGCAGGTCAAAGCCGTATCCAAAACATATATCATCCTGAACAAACCTGCCGGAGTGCTATGCACTACTTACGATCCGGAAGGGAGACCTACGGTACTTGACATAACAAAGGAGATAAAACAGAAGGTAAGTCCGGTGGGGCGTCTCGATTACAACACGACCGGCCTCCTCATCCTCACGAATGACGGCGCATTTGCCCAGAAGATGATGCGCCCGTCGTCTAAGATCATTAAAAAGTATCATGCCAAGGTACGGGGCACGGTGAGCGAGAAGACATTAAGCCGTATGCGCTACGGCATTACCCTTGAAGGGATAAAATACCGCTTCGCCGATGTTAAGCTTGTTCGCACCTCGGGGAACAACAGTTTTCTCACCATCGACCTCACGGAAGGGAAAAAACATCACATCCGCATTGTCTGCGAAACGCTCGGCAATCCGGTGGTAAAACTCTCCCGCGTCGCCTTCGGGCCGATAAAGCTGTCGAACCTCCCGCTCGGCGCCTACCGTCATCTTTCCGAAAAAGAGGTCAAAGCATTAAAGAACGCCGCGTCATAAAGGTGTATTGACGCGGACAATCCGCGCGAAAGCCCCATGCCGAGGTGGGCGGATATGCTGAGTCAGCATTTACTGCGCTACCTTTTCCCAAAATGGCGGGACTGAAACTTCGATATATGGATATAATAATTTATTAACAATCTCACTGGAGAGACTTTGAATTGCTGAAGATCGCCGTTCTGCTGACCGCCACCATTACGATGGATGTCGGCGAATATGCCTTCACACCCCCCATTGAAGGAAAGAAAACCGCGGAAGCCTATTACGATTCGATTGGAGTCCCCGACATAAAGACGCAAAGCAGCTGCCCTCCCCTTCTGCTCTGCAATCACAAGGTGGTAAACCACAAGGGGGAGACCATAAAAAGCTTTACAAGCGAAGATAGTTCGCTAACGATATCTACAAAGGCCCGCTACAGTTCAGCCGCGTATGCTGTAGTCGAGCACCAGTACGTTATCGGCAGGGATTTGAAGGGGAACAAGATATTCTCCACTGAAACTTTTCTCCTGGACGACGAGGGGAAAAATTACCCGGCATACAATTACCATTTTGCGAAACGTAACATAAAACTGGCCTCCATTTTTACCGAACCTGTCATTACCATCATGCCTGATGGTGGGATTGTGGAGGCAACTAGCGAGGGGATAGTCATCAACGGAGACCTTACCCTTCCAGGCGAGATACCATTCGAGCATGTTGAGATAAATAACAATCTTTCCGGCGATATCGCCGTGATTGCCGTCGGTAAAAACGACTTCATATGGATTTCCGACATGAAGAAATGGAAAGTGACCCCTATCCGCCTTTCAAGGAGGGGTGACCGCAAGGGGGTGCTCTCCGTTTACCCGCTTGGAAACGGAAATGTCGCTCTCGCTGTTTACAAGTACGTAAACAGCTTCAACAAGGGGATTGTGTTCGCCGCAGGAGCTATCTCGGATGAAGATATTTCCTACGGCTGGCTGTACAACTCGAAGGACCGCAACGTTGGCTTTGACCCCAGCGTATATGCCGGAGAAAAGAATATCTACGTGACGGCCTGGAACTCCACGGAAAAGAAGGATGTCTACTTCATCCTCCCGCTCGATGGAGATTTCAAAACGTTATCTGAAGAAACTCCGGAGCACGCGACAGGTTTCGCCTCTGAAAGAATTTACGAATTCCTTCTCGGGGCCGGTTTGAGCAAACTTTCGTGGAATGCCGACAGCCAGATCAGAGAAAACGGAAAAACCCTTTACAACGCGGACTACGACATCTCCGACGCGCTATACGAATCGCAGTATTTCCAGGGGAGGATAGGCAAGAGGCAGCTCGCCATAACCTACCTGCAAAATGAAGCGGATAAGAAAGGTGAACTCGTGAAGAAGGCTTCGCGATTCCTCACGGTAGCATTCGACATCCATGATTTCTTTTCGCCGCAATCTTCGTTGAGGCTTTACTACGAAGAGAGCAAGGTAAACGGAATAGCCACTCTGAACGACAATATCCTCAACACCATCACCGACGTGGAGTTCGAAACCGCCTACAGGAAATTCGCCGCGCTCGTTATGAAGGAAAGGGGCTTCTACTGGGGGGTAGACTGGGCAGATTACAAGATGCCTACCGTTTTAGGATTCAGCGACTATACCAAAACCATCCAGTACGTCATCTTCGACGAAAATTTCCACCTGAGAAAGTTAACACTGGTTGGAGGTTACGACATACTGGCATATGCGAAACGGTACGAGACCGACCTTGAACGGTTCTACAGCTCAGGGAAGATCGGCTTTGGATTCGCCTTCCCGGCGATGTCTGGCGACTGGGAGAACAGAATAGAGGACTATTCGGAAAAGACAATAAACTTGCTGGTCGCCGGGGTACTGGAGGGCGACCTGGAACTGGGCTACATCTATCAGCGGGCATTCCTGAAATACAGCGGCCTCGGCTACGCGCTTACCGCCGGTTACAAGGCGAGGGCGTCGTTCATCTTCAGCGGTCAATCCACGACAGACGAAGAGACCATCTCCGAAACGTCGCTTGAAATGGAGCTCGGCAGGTTTGATTTATGGCACGGCCCCTACGTGACCGTGAACATCATTTTCTGACACAGCATTTATACATTCCTCTCAATGCCGCCGCCTTTCCTGTTATTCCGTATGCGACTCCCATATGTGACGCCAGACCGACATAAGGTTTCCAATCGCATCGGCAAATATCTCTCTCGTATGCCTTTTCAGCGCGGCTTTGTCCATAACCTCGGGGTTGCCCACTGGAAATATCTCCTCCCCCCTCTTCTTGCTTTTAATGCAAACGTCTATCATGAAATCCATAAGCCCGTTTTTCGGAATATCCTTGACGACTATGATCTTCCCCTTTTTACAGTCCTTGAACGTGAATGTAACATCAGGTGAAAGCTCCGTCGGTTCTGCCGCATGTTTTTCGTCCGCCGGCTCGATGATCTTTTCCAAAACAGCCACCGGTTTCACCGCGTCGTCCCATATTCCTTCTACCTCCGCGTGTGAACTGCTCTTCATGTATTTCCCTTTCGGCTTCGCCGTTCCTTTCCTGCGGCTCGGGTCTTGATCCTTCCCTTCATTCGGAGGGTCGTCCCTCAGGTCGCAATGCATCGGCACATGCGCGTCCGTGACGTAATGGCTTATCAGCATGTAGAGATACATCATCTGGCGTAATTCGAACTGGTCGTTAAAATCGCGGAGCTTCCCCATGTGCGCTATCACACGCGCCAGGTGGTCCACATGATATGGAAGCGCCCCGCCAAACCGGTAATAAAGGGTTCCGTCCAATTCAAATTTATCCTTTTCCTTCAGGTTGTGCCCCGGAAAATCCTTGTCGGTAAAAAGTTTGAAAATGTGGTTCGGGTCGTTATCGGCAAGAATGTCGTCCGGTGCCCATGTCGCCTCGCGTAAAAAAGATTCGTAATACCTCATTATCCGTTGCCGCTTTGTCGACTCCCTTCTCTCTCTGCTTTTGCTTGTTCCTGAGAGATGCCTCCCCGTCACGGTACGGATGTTATCCACACTCTGCCTGGTAAGGTCTATCGCCTTCGCCGCGATATAGATATGGGTATCGTGTTTCATTTCCCCCTCCTTGAAAATTCAGGTTATAAGAAGCCCCCTTGTTGCTCGACGATCCTTGCGATATGAATTTTATCACTTGAATTACGTTTTTCAAAACGGAGAATACCGGCACAATTTTCACGCAGAGAAGGGGAATGAACCGAGGCTCCTTTTTTCAACTCCGACCCGGCAAATATCGAAAACAGCACCACTCATGAGACAGCGGACAACTATGGCGACCGGATAAAACCGGACGGCCCGTGGCATTCCACAACAGGCGAGTGGGAGTTTTTCTCCCCCTTTTTGTTTCGATCCGGATTATCATTACAGAATCGTGCGATTTTTGTTTTATAATTGCGGTGAGATTGGGAGATTTACAGGTTGATGAAAACCGGCAACATTTGTTTTATGCTTCTGCTGTCGATCGCGTTTGCCTCATGTGGAGGAGGATCTTCGTCCGACCCCTTCGGCAAGGGGAAACAGGATGAGGCGAACCTCGTTGAAATAGTCACCGTCCAGAAAACCGCGCTCTCACACAAGGTAACCAGAACAGGAACCCTTTCCGCCCGCCGCATCACCATGCTCTACAACCAGGAGCAGGGGCGCATCGACGCGGTGAAAGTGTACGAAGGGGATAGAGTGAAGAAGGGGGATATACTCGTAAAACTTGACGACAGGCGTTTGCGGGCCTCCCTTGCCCAGGCTGTGGCCGAAAGAAAAAAGGGGGAGGCGGATTATAAAAGGATCGGCAAACTCGCCAAAAACAACATCACGACAAAGGAAAAAATACTCGAGCTGGAGACGATCCGCGACGTCGCGAAAGCGGCTGAACAAATGGCCCGCATCCGTGTTGACGATACCGAGATCCGCGCGCCGTATGACGGGATAATCACGGTCCGCAACGCCGAACCGGGAGTGGTGGCGCCTGTCCATACCCATCTTATTACCATCCTCGACAGGAACTCGCTCTATTCCGAGGTAACGGTAAGCGAACTTTCGATGCCTCTCCTTGCCGTCGGAAACGAGGTTGAAGTCATGATAGACGCTATCCCGGACAGACCGATTCCGGGCGTTATCTCGCGAATCCATCCGACGATAGACCCGAACACGAGGCTTGGCAAGGTGGAGGTGGCGTTGACGAACATACCGGAAGCGGCGACCGCAGGCCAGCTTTGCAGAGTAACTATCCAAACACCGCAAACCGAAAGGACCGTCATCCCGTTCGCCGCGATGCGGAGGGATTCGGAAGGAACCTACGTTTACATCGTGAATAATGAGGTCGTAGAACGGCAGCCTGTCCGCCCCGGCCTCCGGTTTGAAGATCTGGTAGAGATACTCGAAGGGCTTGAACCTGACCAGCAGATAGTTTCGAAGGGATTCCTCGGCCTCGGCGCCGGGAAGAAGGTGGTAACTCGGATTCCTTCGGAGTCGGTGGAAAAACCGAGATGACCCAGCCCCTCCCTGCAACAGCGCAGAAGGGCCGTTCCGGTGGATTGGCCTCCTGGTCCATCAGCCACCCGATAGGCGTAAGCATGATAGCCCTCGCCTTCGCCGTTATAGGGCTGTTCAATTTCTACGCGCTCTCGGTTGACCTCCTCCCGCACATCATCTACCCGAATATACGTGTGCGCATTTCAGATCCCGGCGTGGCGGCAAAGATCATGGAAGACGACATTACCCGTCAGCTGGAAGAGCAGCTGGCGATTACCGAGGATGCCATCTCCGTCCTGTCGCGCACTAGCGAAGGGAATTCATCGGTGGATCTCTCTTTCGAGTACGGCAAGGATATAGATATCGCTCTTCGTGACGCAAGCACCCGGCTCGACCGCGCAAAAAGATTTTTCCCGGATACGATTCTCCCGCCGACGATCTACAAGCTCGATCCATCGCAGATCCCGGTTTACGAACTCGTTGTCGCATCCGAAACCCGCGATCCGGTGGCCCTTCGCGACTGGATAGACTACGTTTTCTCCAAATGGTTCCTGAACCTTCCGGGGGTCGCCGCAGTGGAAGTCGGCGGTGGGAGGGAACGCGAAATACAGGTGCTCCCCGACCGATACCGCCTCGAACAGCTCGGACTGGAGGTATCATCCATCTCCGATATGCTCGCTGAGGCGAATGTTGAATCTGCGGGTGGGCGAATTGAAACCGCGATGCGGGAATATATCAGCCGCACCGCGGGGAGATTCAGTTCGCTAGAAGAGCTGGCGCAATTCCCCATCCCGTTGCCTGCCGGGGGGACGGTGCATCTTTCGGAAGTTGCGGAAATCATCGACGGCCACAAGGATGAGCGGATACGGGTGCGCCTGAACAGCAAACCGGGGGTAAAGGTCGCGATCCAGAAACAGCCTACTTCAAACACGGTGCTGGTAGCCGACAACGTGGAGGAACGTCTGGCGTGGTTGAACAGCCAGAGGCTGATACCGGAGGATATCACCATCCAGAAAGTATCCGATCAGTCGCTTTACATCAGGGACGCCTTAAGCAACGCCAGCTCGGCGGTTACCGGCGGAGCATTGCTTGCCATGATCGTCGTATGGCTCTTCCTTGGCGATCTCCGCCGTACGCTTATCATCGGCACCGCCATTCCTCTAGCAGTGCTCGTTACATTTTCACTTATGGGAATGGCGGGACTGACCCTGAACATAATGACGCTTGGAGGGCTTGCCCTCGGGGTTGGAATGGTCGTCGACGGTGCGATAGTAATAATGGAGAATATCTTCCGTCATCAGCGTGAAGGGCTTGTCGGCCCTGTTGCAGGGAAAGAGGCTGCTGGCGAGGTCAACTCCGCGATAGTCGCCTCCACATCCACCAGCCTGGCGGCTGTTGTGCCGTTCCTTTTCATTTCAGGCCTGGTAGGACTGATGTTCCGCGAACTGATAATTACCGTTATCTCCTCACTTATAGCATCGGTGGTGGTCGCGCTCACGCTCACCCCGGCTCTTGCGGTTCATGTAAGCTCCATCAAATCGGGGCGGGTGCGTCTTTTTACCGACAAATATCTCCATATCGCCCAAACATATTACGCCGGTTTTCTTTCCAACCTCCTTGAGCACAAAAGAAGGCAGAACATCATTCTGGGAACGCTTATACTGCTTCTTGCCTTATCTTTGTATTTTCTTTTGGGCGGAAGACAGCTCTTTCTCCCCTCCCTTGACGACGGGCGAATCCAGATAAATATCAGCGCCGATGCCGGTATCCCTCTTGAAGACATGAACGCCACCGTGACGCGTCTGGAAAAATTGTTTTCCACCGAGCCGGAAGTGATGTCGGTATTCTCAACGATCGGCGGGAGCATATTTGGACGATCCCAGCGCGAAACAGCAAATCGGTCGAGCATCTCGATTGAACTGGTGCCGCTTACCAAGCGCAATCTGTCGAGCGAAGAGTGGATTCGCGGAATACAGAAGAAGATAGATGAAATGGGGATGGCCGGAATAAAAGTACATATGCGCTCCGGCAACATTCGAGGGATGCGAATGGGTGGGGGTGATGACGACGTGACGCTCCGTATCGTCGGAATGGATATTTCGCGCATGGAAGCGCTTGCCGAGGAGGTAGTTCAACGCCTGAAGAAATCCGCCGTTCTCAGGAATGTTACCCATTCCTCCGAGGAAAAGCGCGAGGAGCTTGCAATAGACATCGACCGTGAACGGCTCGCTGAATACGGCCTTACCGTCAAGCGTCTTGCGCGCGAAATGAGGCTTGCGCTCGACGGGGAAACGCCGACTGACTTTATCGACGGGGACAGGAAGATCGAGATTCGGATACGTCTACCGAGGTCGAATGCCGACACTGTTGGCGAGCTTGAATCTCTCCCTATAGGGAAGAGCGCGGATGGGCGGGATACGATTTACCTAAGCGATGTGGCGAAGGTCTCGCTTGCATCCACCCCGGCGGAGATACTTCGGGATAACCAGCGGCGCGTAGTTGAGGTTACGGCATCCATAAACGCGGACATTTCCATCTCCGAAGCGACGGAGGACGTCTGGCAGCGCCTCGCGGACCTCCCTCTCCCGGATGGGTACGGTATATACGATGCCGGTATGGTGGAGACAATGCAGGAAGGGAGCAGTACCGTACATTGGCTGTTGGGTCTGGCCCTTTTTCTGGTACTGGTTGTCATGGCGGTGCAGTACGAATCGATGCGTAACCCGTTTATTATCCTGCTCGCGGTTCCCTTTACCCTCCCAGGGGTAGCGATAGCGCTCGGTGTGATAAGTATGCCCATTTCCATGCCGGTCTGGCTTGGTTTGATCATGCTTGCCGGTATCGTGGTAAATAACGCGATCGTTCTTATAGAATTCGTGGAAATCCTTCGGGGAGAGGGGATGGAAAAACGGCAGGCGATCATCGAAGCAGGCAGGGTGCGTCTGCGTCCGATCCTTATGACTACCATGACAACGGTTTGCGGACTCCTCCCGCTCGGCATCGGACTTGGTCAGGGAGCCGAGCTGCTTCGCCCTCTTGCCGTTACGATAATCGGCGGCCTCACATTTTCAATGCTCATTACACTGGTACTGATCCCGATCTACTACAACATGCTCGGCAAAACGGCACAATAAAGGATCTATCGGATATCACTGGCGATAAAAGGCAAAGGCCGTAATCCAGTGAACAAGGTTCTCAGCTCTTGGACTCTATTTTCCTCAGCTTGGTCCTTATCGAATTTACTATATCCGTAAGCTCTTCCATCCTCATCATCCATACTGCCGCAAAATAGACTGCGACAGCGGTTGTTATGGAGAGTATGAGCCCTAAAACAGTGTAGCCCCTTTGGAAGAAAATTTCCCATCCGCCGTACAGAACAGCGGCCATCAAGAGCGAGGCGAGGGTTAAAAGCACGAAACTGCGGAACATCCTCGCGCCATCAATCTCCCCAAGCCGTCCTCGAAGCAGGAAGATGAGAGTAACCAGATTTACGAAGGAAGCTATTGAAGTAGCCAGCGCAAGACCGCCATGCTGAAGGGGTCCCATCAGCAACAGATTGAAGACAATATTCACCACCATCGCTACGCTTGCAACCTTAACCGGGGTCTTCGTATCCCCAAGCGCGTAAAAGGCGGAGACGAAGATCTTCACACCCACAAATCCTAAAAGCCCGGCGCTGTAATACCCTACTGCTATTCCCGTATTCAGTGTGCTGACGGAATCGAACTCGCCGCGTTCGAAAAGTATATTCACGATAGGATCGCGGAGAACCACAAGCCCGACAGTAGACGGAACAACAAGCATCATGATGGCGCGAAACGACCTGGATATTGTTTCGGTCATTTTTGCCGGATTGTTGTCGGCGGCCTGGAATGAGAGCGCCGGCAAAAGAGCGGTGCTCATCGCGATACCGAACACACCAAGCGGAAACTGCACGAGCCTGTTGCCGTAATAGAGGTATGAGACGGAACCTTCCTTGAGGAGCGATGCCAGCACGGTGTCGATGAACATATTGATCTCAGCCACGGCAACGCCGAACAGTGCCGGTATTGTAAGCATGAATACCTTGCGCAACAGTTCCGAGCGCAGATCGAAAACCGGGCTGAAAATAAATCCATGTTTAATGGCATATGGGATCTGGATGGCAAGCTGAAGCACGCCCCCTATCAGCACCCCGGCGACAAGCGCGAATACAGGGAGATCAAACGACTCGCGAAGATAAATTGCACAGATAATTATCGAAGCGTTCAGCATCACCGGGGAAGCGGCGGGCGATGCAAAATGGTCGAGAGTGTTCAATATCCCCATAAGCACAGCGGCGAGGGAAATAAAAACGAGGTACGGAAAGAGGAGCCTTGTCATCTGAACGGTAAGCCGGAATTTCTCCTCCTCGTCGGTGAATCCAATCGCTATAACCTTCAGCAGTTCGGGGGTAAAAACAATTCCAAGAGTAACGATGAGCACAAGGATGAGCGTCATGACGGCAAGGAGATTGTTGGCCAGGCGGAACGCCTCCACCCTGTTCTTCTGAAGCGTTTTCGCAAATACGGGGATGAATGCCGCGGAGAGAGCCCCTTCCGCTGTCAGCCTTCTCAACAGATTCGGTATCCTGAACGCAATGAAAAATGAATCTGCTATTGAGCCGGCGCCGAAATAATTGGCTATGACCATATCCCTGACGAAGCCGAATACACGGCTTACCAGCGTGAAGAATGAAACGACAAAGGCGGCCCTGAACATCGACCTGCCCGGTTTTGGCTTGTTCACCTAGTCGAAAACGCCTTTTCCAAAGTCCTCCGCGCCAACTTCCGAGATGAGACCGTCTTCCAATAGCGGAGAGAGTTTATTGACCAGGTATTTCCTGATGTCCTTTATCCGGCTCATCTGCATGATCTTCGCGACGTCGTTCCTTGCGTCTTCCGATGAGATAGACCTTAGGAACTTCTTCACCTTCGGGATGGAGTGCGATTCCATTGAAAGGTCGTCCACCTTCCCCATCCCCGTGAGGAGATACGAATAGACAGGGTCCGCGCTCATCTGTCCGCATACGCTGACGGGGATATTGCTTTCATTCGCAGAGCGGATAATTATCTGCAGAGTCCTTATCACGGCCGGGTGGAGCGGCTCGTATATCATGGCGACCTTTTCGTTCCCCCTGTCAACGGCGAGAAGATACTGGATGAGATCGTTTGTCCCGATAGAGACAAAATCCACATACTGGGCGAAATGCCCGAGTGTAAGCGCGACCGAGGGTACCTCCACCATAATTCCGACCTTGATCGACTCGTCGAAGGGTATCTTCTGTTTTCTAAGAGCCTTCTTCTCCTTTTCGAGAATCTGGTTTGCCTGCATCACCTCTTCAACGCCGCTTATCATCGGATACATGATCCTTAGCTTGCCGTAATGCGAGGCCCGCAGGATCGCCCGAAGCTGAGTCGTGAACACCTGCTTATAGGTAAGACAATACCTGATGGCGCGAAGGCCCAGTGCCGGATTTGCCTCTATCTCTTCATCCCAGCTAACCGGCACCTTGTCGCCGCCTATATCAAGGGTCCTTATGACCGCGTGATGGGGGGATATCTCCTCAGCAACTTTCTTGTATTCCTGGAACTGCTCTTCATCCGTGGGGAAATTCCCCCGGTTCAAGAAGAGATATTCCGACCTGAAGAGGCCAATCCCTTCAGCTCCATGCTCGATGGAAGATTTGACATCCTGCGACGATTCAACGTTCCCCTTAAGGAAAACCCTAACGCCGTCTTTTGTTTCCGCGGCAAGCCCGGCCTCCTCGGATTCGAGTTTCTGGTCGAAGTAGAGATAATCCTGCCTTCTTTTATTGTAAAACTGAAAACTCTTCTCCGTAGGGTGCAGGTGGAGGCGCCCGGAAAAAGCGTCGATTATCACCGTATCCCCTGCCTGCACGAACCGGGTAATTTTCTGTACCCCAACCA
This sequence comes from Nitrospinota bacterium, assembly GCA_029881495.1. NCBI lineage: Bacteria > Pseudomonadati > Nitrospinota > Nitrospinota bacterium. Next base: position 87,834 of record JAOUMJ010000006.1, read on the forward strand.
GCGCTGGGATATGGAGCGAAGAAGCGATGATACCGGTATGCGAAGTCTTTCCACCAACTTCAGTTACGAAGCCGAGAATATTGGAGGAGGTCAGCCTGATGGCATCGAAAGGGGAAAGTTCGTGGGCTACGACTACAACCGGCTCCTGAATGCTGTCGATGTCGTCATTTTCAAGGCCTGTCATGGTCTGAAGAACACTATTTATTACACCTTCAAAATCCCTTAGCCGGTCACGGTAAAAAGGATCCTTGATGGCCTTGAATCTTACAGTGAGCTTGTCGTATGTATACTTCAAAGCCCACTCCCCGTTTACTTTCTCCTTTTCGATCATCTCCCTGGTTGCGTCAATGATAGAAGGATCTTCGAGGAGCTGTATCTGGGGATGAAGAATATAGCTGAGATTATTAGTCATGCTCTTCACGTTGTTCTTGACGGTTTCGAGCATCCTTTTTTTTGTAGCATCAATGGCGCTATCGAAACGCTGTATTTCTTCCTTCACCTTTTGAGCTGAAATTTCCTGTTTTATGATGCAGAGGTGAAACCTGTTGAGAACGAATATCTTGCCGATAGCTATTCCGGGCGAGGCGACAATGCCCTTGAAAACCTTGCTTTGATCAGTTTTTTTCGACATTGTCCATATCCATATATTCCATGAGGGTTTTCAGTGCGTACTCTTCATCCTCACCCTCCGTTTCAATGATTATCCTGGATCCGGGCAAAATTCCAAGCGAAAGTATGCTCATGATATCTTTGCCGTCCCCTGTCATTTTCCGGTCGCCGTTTTCAACAGCTATTGAAATTTTCGATTTAAAGGATTCCCCAAGTCTGGAAAAACCGTAGGCGACCCTTGCATGCATCCCCAGCGGATTGTTAATTACTACTTTTGCTCTTTGCATCGCCTGATTTCAGGAAATCCGAGGCCAGGTAAATATTTTCCTTGCCGTATTCCTTTAGCTTTTTGGCCATGGTATTCAGGTCGTGGGTCTTCTGCAAAGAAACCGCTTTCACCAGAATCGGAAGGTTTACGCCCGAAATTATTTCAATTTTCATATCATTGCAAAGGGACATGCAGATATTCGAAGGGGAACCTCCATAAAGGTCGGTCAGCACAAGAACGCCCATGCCGTCATCTTCCGAGCGGATAGCCTCTTTGACCATTGCCCTGGCATCACCTACGTCAACGTTATGATCGAGCGCGACGGCTGTCATGGCGCCCTCGTTCCCGGTAATGAACATCGCGGTAGCAAGAAGCTCATGCGCAAGATTGCCATGCGCGCATATTACAACACCTACCATATGGCCCCCAATAAAGTTATAGCGACTGCTCGGCTTTTTCTATCGCGCCCAGGATAGCTTCGGGCATTTCAATAGCCAGCAAACTCTTGCAAAAACCTCCTATCCTGGTAAGCCTTGATATCCTGGCGAGGAGTTTGAGATGCTTTCCCGCCTCTCCGCTCGGCGCAAGCAGAAGAAATAAATAATGAACCTTTTTCTGATCCAGAGAATCGAAATCTATCCCCTTTCGGGAGATGGCAAAGGCGGCGATCATCCCGTCAAGGTCGTCGCTTTTGGCATGGGGGATGGCTATGTTCTCACCTATCCCCGTGCTACCGAGCCGTTCCCTTTCCATCAATATCGCGACGAACTTCTCGACGTCGGGAACTTTCCCCGCGGAATGAAGCTTCCGCACGATCTCGCGCAATACGTCTTCTTTTGTGTCCGAAGCAAGATCCGTTATGACCACTTCGGGCGATAGCAGATCGCAAAGCCTCATGTTCGTTTCAAATCCATCATGTCTCTATGCTTCCATGATGGCAATGAGGCCGTCCGAACGATAATACGCGACTTTCATCTTTTCGCTTTCGGGGGACTTGTAGACAAGCGCAAGCTTGTTTGAGTCGATAATTTCCTGAATTGCCTCATCGTCGGACATTTGCGGAGCGTTTTCCGAGCTCTCCCTGATGATCTCCCGCGCAACATCGGCTTCTGAATCCTTATCCTTAGCGTGGTGATCCTTTATCTTTTCCTTGAATTTCTTTGCCTGTCTTGCAATTTTATCCATCACCTTGTCGATAGAGGCGTACATGTCTTCGCTCTCCTCAACTCCTTTAAGGTGCAGGTTTTTTGCCGTGACGGAAACCTCGGCGCGCTGCTGGAACTTTTTGTCCACAGCCAAAGTCATATGAACTTTTACGTTTCCGTCCAGGTACTTGTTCAAAACAGAGACCTTTTCGAGTGCGTAACTCTTCAAAGGCTGAGTTACTTCAATTTTTCTACCCTGTATGTTGACGAGCATGCGATTCTCCCATTATGTGAAAAGTTAATATATTCTTTTTCGCTTGGATGCGGGGGGTATACCTAGCTCCTTGCGGTATTTGGTCACCGTACGACGCGCGATTTTCACGTCGCGAGATTGCAACAATTCAACAACCTTGTCGTCGGTAGCCGGTTTTTTTTCATCTTCTTCCATAACAATTTTTTTAATCATCTCCTTTACTCTAACGGACGAAACAGTATTGCCTAGATATGAGCCAATGCCGCTATGAAAGAAAAACTTTAACTCAAAAATCCCCTGGTGTGTATGAATATATTTATTGCGTGTTACACGGCTCACGGTCGACTCGTGCATTTCGATATCATCGGCAACATCCTTCAAAACCAGGGGGCGTAAATGGGAAATGCCGTTTTCAAGGAAACCTTCCTGGAACTTCACGAGGGATCTGCCAACCTTGAGGAGCGTCTGCCTGCGCTGTTCGATGCTTTTTATGAGCCAAATGGCGGACTGGAATTTGGTCTCCACGAACTCCTTCTCTTTTTCGGCATTTTCGCCGTTTGACCCGTTCTCCGGGGCCTGGCTCCCTTTGGTTTTCAATATCTTTATAAAAATTGTTTATCTTAAGCCTCGGCATACCGTCATCGTTCAGGTATACCTGCCATTCGTTATCCACCTTTACGATATAAAGATCCGGTTCCACATACTCCGGCTTCTCCGATCCGAAGGATGAACCGGGAGCCGGATCAAGAGTCCTGATAAATTCAATAGCCTCCATCAACCTTTCTATGTCGACTCCGAGGTCCTTTGCTATTCTTGGATAATTCCTCTCCGCAATGTGATCAAGGTGTTTCATTATCAAATCCCGAATTACCGGATCGTCAGGTTCCAGCGCCTCGGCCTGAAGCATCAGGGACTCCTTGATATCAGCCGCGCCTACCCCGGTCGGATCAAAATTCTTGATCACCTCAAGGACTTCAGCGACCTCCTCCACGGTTACCCCTATCTCCTCGGCAATCTGGGCCAGGTCGGTTTTAAAGAAACCGTCGTCGTCAATATCCGCGATGATAACCTGTCCTATCTCATTCTTATGCGGATCGACTATCGTCACGTTCAACTGCCACAAGAGATGGTCATGGAGGGAAACGGAATTTCGAAGGGTGTTCTCCAGCGAGGGTCTGTCGTTATACCCCTCACCCGTTCCCCCCTGGTATGCCTCCTCCTCAAGGAAGGATTCCCAATCAACATCATCGGAGGATTTTTCCTCCTTTTTCTTTACCAGTTCCTCTTCTTCAAAACCGGTATCTTTCGGGACGGCTTCCGGGTCTGAAGGCTCTAGCCCTGCTTCCGGCTCCAGCTTCTGGATTTCCTCCTCGGTGCTCTCCTCAAGGAACGGATTCTCATCCAGCTCCTGCCTGATAGTCTCAACCAGCTCCATCCTCGTGAGAGGGAGGAGCTTGATCGCCTGCTGCATCGCAGGGGTCATTATCAGTCTCTGCGACATCTTTGCGGCAAGTTTCAATTTCATAATATTCTTCCGTTTATCTCATGGAGAAATTTGATCCCAGGTAGACTTTTCTGGCTTCCTCGGATTCAACTATCTTTTTCGGGGAGCCGCTCTCAATAATGGCCCCTTCACTCATAATATAACCTCTGTCGACAATTTCCAGAGTCTCATGCACGTTGTGATCTGTAATAAGCACACCAATACCTTTTTGCCTCAGTTCCATGATTATCGACTGGATCTCCATAACAGCTATAGGATCAACCCCCGCAAAAGGCTCGTCAAGGAGGAGAAAGGCGGGGGAGATGGCAAGGCTCCGGCTGATTTCGAGCCTGCGGCGTTCACCGCCGGAAAGTGCAGATGCCATTGAATCGACCAAGTGGGCGATATTCAAGTCATCCAGCAATTCCAGCGCTCTTTTCTCCCTATCTTGGCGGGTTAACGGCAGCATTTCAAGAATCGCAAGCACATTTTCCAGCACCGTCAATTTGCGGAAAATGGACGGCTCCTGTGAGAGATAGCCAATCCCCTCCCTTGACCGCTTGTACATAGGCAATTTTGTAATGTCAACATCATCCAAATATACAGAGCCTGTTTCCGGCCTCAAAAGCCCAACTACCATATAAAACGTGGTTGTCTTGCCGGCTCCATTTGGACCGAGCAAACCGACAACTTCGCCCTGATTTATCTCGATATCAACACTATTAACTACTTTTTTTCCGCGGAAACTCTTTGTAAGACTTTTAGCCCGCAATACGCGCAAGTAACTTCCTCCTAAAAAAGCCCATGGAGGGTTAATGTCTCATAACTTTACAACTTAATTACTGCTTCTGAGGGGTTAACAGCATTTTCGCCCTTTTACCACTGCCCCCGCTAATAATTATATCGTCTTTGTCATAAAAGTATATTATTTTCTCCCCTTTGATGTCATCCTCGTCTTCCTTCAAGGTAGCGTTGCCCGAAACAACCACTTTTTTCTCCTTGGAGAAGAGCTCTGTAACATCTCCCGTTATTCTTCTCTTTTCAGTAACGATAATCACGTTCCCCCTCGCGGTCACCTTTTCCAGCTCTTCTCCCCCCTCGCCGGATAAAGCCTCTATTTCATCGGAATTTATATGGACCTCATCCACGCCCTTGCTCCCCTTGTTCTCCACTTTTTGCACGATCATGGCATTCCCCGATACGAACATCTTTTTCGGCGATTTAAAGAATTCTCCGTAGTCTCCGGTAACAGTTCTATCTTCAGTAACGATCACCACGTTGCCCTTTGCGGTAACCCTGTCCATCTCCTTGCTACCCTCGTCGGCAAAGGCCTGTATTTCATCGGAATTTATTTCCACATCCTCAGCGGGCTTATCCCCCCTCTTGCCACCCTTTTGGAGAACCTTCGCGTTTCCGGTCACAACCGCCTTTTTCGGTGAATTGAAAAATTCTCCCCGGTTTCCGGTGATGGTGCTCAGACTGGAAGTTGCGCGTACCGACTCAAGCACAACAACATCTTCCGTCTTCAGATTCATGATCATCCCTTTACCCAATACAGTAAGATCGTCTCGCACCAGCGTCACTTTTTCGCTGGTAGTCAGCAGCTTCAATTCGGAAGCCCAGTCAAAACGTTCCGACTCCAACTGGAACGGTCTTTCAGATTTCACAACCACATTCCCTGAAAATACCGCGTCGTTTGTTTTATTTTGCAGAAATCCTGTCTCGGAAGTTAGATTTATCGGCGGCTGCCCGGATGGATGAAAAACGACCTCAAGTTTACTTAACTCAACATGTCTGTCGCTTATTTGAGCCTCAACAGCGCGCACCTGTAATAATTCGCCATCCTTGTTCTTTTCGGTGATAGTTATGTTCTCCATTTTGCTTTTCAATCCGCTTTTTTTTCCAACTTCGGTTTTGTGGTTACTAGCGGTTTTATCGGCAAACATGCCGGAAGAGAACCAGAACAGATAGGAAATGATCGCCGCCAGGACAAGTATCTTCAGCACCTTACTAAATATTTTCATAACAGGTTCCGCTGTTCCAATACAAATTCATCGTCCGAAGTTATCAAAATCTCCCTGCGGTCGCCGTCGCCAATAGTGATATCGGCCACAATTTTTCTTCCGGGCATGAAATCGCAAAATTCCTTTGGCCACTCCACAATACAGATGCCCTTCCCCCAATAGTCATTCAAACCGAGTTCCTCAATATCTGCCTGGTCGTCAACCCTGTAAAAATCGAAATGATGTACACGAGGAACTCCAGGATAAATATTCAGAACTGTATAGGATGGCGATTTGACGCCGGAATATCCTTCGCCTCGCAAGCCATGCAATATCCCTTTTGCCATGGTTGTTTTGCCGGCGCCCAACTCCCCTTTTAGCAGGATAATATCCCCCTCTTTGAGAATGGAAGCAAGATGTCGACCGGTATCCTCGGTCTCTTCTTCGCTTTGGCTCGAATAACTAAATATTTTTGACGTAATCCCGCCCGATGGAACCTGGAAAAAAGGGCTAGAAACTCATATTAACGGATTCAACCTGCTTTTTAAGCTCCATCGCCTCTTTGAATTCCGGATCCAGCTTTAATGCTCTGTTCAACATATCAAGAGACTCGTCATATTTTTTTGCTTCAAACAGCGCTTTTGCCAGGTTGAAGTGCAGTGCTTCATCTTTCGGCGCCACGGCAAGAGCTTTTCGATACTCCGCGATCGCTTCGTTATATCGCCCCTTCTTTCTGAGCGCTATACCAAGACGGTTGTAGACGCTGAGATTTTTCGGATCCGAAGCTAGAGACTGCTTGAACGCCGTAGCGGCCTGGTCCTCCATCCCCGCATCCATGAACGCTTCTCCAATCTCGGCAGAAAGACGGTCATCATTCCCGGCCTGTCTCAAGGCGACCTTGAAGGCGATTTGCGCTTTTGCCTTATCGCCATGCTTCAGATGGATTTTACCGATATTTTTCTGGCGAACAGGGTTGTTCGGACTGATCTTAGCCGCTTTTTCCAGAGCTTTCAGAGCCTCATCCGTTCTACCCTGTTTCTCCAACAAAGTGGAAAGCCCTTCATGCCCCTTGATAAACAGCGGATTGACCTGATTCGCTTTTTTGAACATGTCCTCTGCCCTACCGGTATCCCCTTTTTCGGCAAGAACATTCCCCAAGGCAACCATCAACCGCGCTGACTTTGGAAATTTCTGCAACCCCTTTGCGTACACCTCTACCGCCTTGTCGTACAGTTTTTTTTCTGTGAAAGCCTTGCCTACGTTTATCGCGATCTCGATCGGATGCGGTTTTGCGCGTTTTTCAAGGACTTCCTGCATCTTGTTTTCAAATATATTGAACACAAAAGGCTTGATAATGTACCCGTCAACAAGGCTTTCCGCCGCGTGAGCTATCTGCTCTTCGGTTATTTCCGCGGTTATCATCAGAATAGGCACGCTTCTATTGTCCTCATCCGCTCTTATGGATCTTAAAAGGTCCATACCGCTTAATTTCGGCATGTTCCAGTCGGTAACTACAAAATCGATTTTCTCCGACCTGATTTTTTGAAGGGCTTCTTCCCCATTTGAGGCTTCAGCAACGTTTTCAATCCCCATTTGCCTCAGCATGCCCCGTATGGTCCTTCGCATGTTGCTCATATCGTCCGCAACCAGGACTTTCATATTTTTATTTATGACGGTACTCATCCCATAGATACTAGCACAAAGATATATTGCCGAGAATTTTTTTGTGACTAATTTTTTCGAGCTAAAGCATTTTCGGCAATAAGAGAGAATATCACCTACCGATTCAACGTGAAATAGAAGATGGAACCGATTTCAGGGGCGTCCTCAACCCATATTTCCCCACCATGGGCATCCATCGCCATTTTACAGAATGTTAGGCCAAGACCTGTACTGTACTTGCTTCTTCTCTGGTCACCCTTCACCTGTCCGAATTTCATGAATATTATCTCCTTGAACTCCTCGGGGACGCCCGGCCCTTCATCCTGCACCCCGACCCGTATTTTATTTGGGCCGATATCCTCGACACGAATTGTGATCTTTCCACCGTCAGGAGTGTAATTATTGGCGTTGGTAACCAGATTTGCCAGAACCCTTGAAATAATGGAAGCATCCAACTTTGCTATAAAATTGGAGCCGGTTTCCTGCATAACAATTCGCTTGTTATCCATCTTCATCAGGCCATCCATCATTTCTATCTTCTTTTTCGCAATATCCCGCATATCGATACTGCTGTAATTAAGGTGGAACTTCCCTTCTTCCATCCTGTTTACGTCCAGGATATCCATGACCATTCCCTGCAGATTGTCGATCCCGGCCCTGGCTATAAGAAGAGTGTCCTTTTCAAAGTCCTTAAGTTCAGCCTCTTCTAGGAGGCTCAGGTTTGCCATTACCTCACCGATAGGGCCCTTTAGATCATGCACCAGCATGCTTACAAGATTGTTTTTAAGCTCTTCCAGCTTCTTAAGTTCCTTATTAGCGATCCGAAGCTTCTCACGCTCCAAGCGAACGCTATCCACCAATAGCGCGTTATCCATGGTCACCGCTATTCTGTCAAGAAAACTCCCAAGCGCTACTTCGTCTTCCCTTTTAAATAACCCCGATTCCTTGTCAGTTATATTGAACACTCCGAGCAGTTTGTCCTCGCTGATTATTGGAAAAGAGAGGAAAGGGTCCCTTTTATATTCCGATGACTTCTGAAAATCAAATTCCTCAACATTCGAGAGGTCGCCGACGTTTAACGGCCTTTTATTTCTAGCGACCCAAGAGACTACCGAGATATCGTTCAGCGGAACCCTTACGCCGACCAGTTCCCTTCTGGAGTTTGCGACTATTTCGAGTTCATCCGCCTTCTCGTCAACTATGAGTATTGATCCCCTTCCAGCCTCAAAATGCTTTAGAACTATACCGAGACAGATATCGAGCTTCTGCTGTAAATCAAGAGATGGCGCAGATAGAACATGCGCGACCTCCATCGCGCTTTCAAGTTCACGGAGACGGGCCGATTCATCGGTTCCCGAGAATGTTTTAGACGCCAGCGCCCCGATCATATCCTCAAACATTTCAGGTATACCGGCCGATTTGGGAAGTATTCCGTTTACTTTCCCCTTTACCTGACTCTCCATTATTTTTCCGGTATCGTCCGGATAGCAAACGGCGACTATTTCAACTCCCGGCATCTCCCTCCGGACATAGGACATAACCTCAAGTGGATCATCAAAGGAAATATAAAGATCAACCAGCAGGATATTTATCGACGGCGCCCCTTCCTTAAAGCACGCCTTAACTGTTTCGATATCCCCAGCGACTCCGACGGTATACCCAAATTTAGACAGGAAAGCAGAGGATGAGTCGTTGAATTCGTTATCTTCGGAAACGATGAGAATACGGGTAGATTTGGTTATCTTCCCGGATACCCCTCTCTTTTTCCTTTCTGATTCCACTTTGTCTGCCAAAGTCACTCATCCCCATCAGGTTGTTTCAATCTGGATATCTCTCCTACATCTTCAATAGTCATTCTACGCCAATTAACTAATCGTCATAACTGACTATTTATATTATAGTTTTATTAGATGAAAATCCTTATTTTGGGGTCTGGTGCGGTCGGAGGCTATTTTGGGGCAAAACTGGCCAAAGGAGGAAATACCCTTTATTTCAGCGCCCGGGGGAGACAGCTGGAGGCTTTGCGCACAAGCGGCCTCCATATTGAAAGCATCGGCGGTAATTTCGATATTCAAACCATGGCTAGCGAACGGTTCGATCCAATTGAAGATCTCGACCTGATACTTGTTTGCGTGAAAGTCGGCGACACGCGTGCCATCCTCCCGCAAATAAAGGAGCAGACGGGGAAAGATACTGTCGTAATAAGCCTGCAAAACGGGGTCGACAGCGTTGATATGCTGAAAGAAGCCGTTGCCGAAGATAAAATAATGGAGGGCATAGCTTTCATCGGCTCAAACCTCTATGAACCGGGGAGGATAAGGCATACCGCTTCAGGGTCGGTAACTATTGGAGAGCTGAACGGGAAAAATAGTGAAAGAGCCGAGCGCATAAGAAAGGTATTCGAAGATGCGGGGGTAGAGTGCAGGATCTCATCAAAAATCCAGAATGCAAAATGGGAAAAACTTGTCTGGAATGCCGGCTTTAACGGTTTGGCCGCCATTACCGGAGCTTCCGTCGGGAAGATACTCTCCTTTGAACCGACAAGGAATATTGTCATAAGCCTCATGCGGGAGGTTGTCGACGTGGCTCAAAAGTCAGGCATTGATATTCGGCAAAACTCCATCGATCGCCACATCTCGGTATCGGAAAAGATGGACGATGTCATACCTTCCATGCTGCAGGATGTACGGGCGGACAGAAAGACAGAGATTGAGTTCATCAACGGCAAGATCGTTCGTGAAGGGATGCGCATTGGAGTGCCAGTCCCATACAACGAATTGATCTGGGCCTCAGTTTCGATGATCGATAAGAGGCGTGAAAGCCGTACATAAGCCGGTCTCTCTCCTCAATAAAGCTTCATCTCAACATTCAATATGCCGGGGGATGCCGGAGATATCTGCTTATTTGCGGAAGGATCCTATTTGGAGGCTCCTACCCTTTTTCTTGCCCTTTTCTTTGCGGGCTTTTTCTCTGCTACCGGTTTTTTTTCATGAATGGAAAAGCACATGTCGCATTTATGACCTGAAGAACGACCGCACATGAGACATGTCGTGCTCTCCTCGGCTGAAACAGTCAGGATACCGCCACAATGATTACATCTCGTCTGGTTTTCTTTTGATTCGACCATTTTGCTCCTCAGATATTCAGTTTTTGCGACAATCTGTCAAAATCCACTACTATTTAGGCCATCAAGGGCGAGAGGATACATGAAATACATTTCATATTCAACTCTCTAAGTTCAATTATAACATTTACACCCGAAATTCCAAAAACATCCCTTCTTTTCCAATATGTTACGGAAGTTATCCACAAGCCCTCCGATATAAGGATTTATCGGCCGCAACCAATAAACCTTTAAACTTTGAGAGTGGGATCAGTAGAAAGGGAAGAAGGGGGCTATCTCTTGCAACAGTTGCAGATACCGAGACGGCAACGGAGCACCATAAGGATGAACAGGGTATTCCCAGCAAGGTAACGTTTCCACATTCTCCCCGGCTCCTGAAGGAACCTGTAAAACCATTCAAGCCCGAGCCTTTGCAGGAACATCGGAGCGCGCTTCGTCTTCCCAGCCAGGATGTCGAAACTCCCTCCTACCCCCATTATGACCGGGACACCCATTCTTTCCTGGTACTTCTTCTGGAAAATCTCCTTCTTCGGAGAACTCATTGCGACGAACAGTATATCGGCGCCGGAATCCCTTATCTCGTCGGCAATCCCCTCTTCTTCCGCTTCGCTAAAATACCCGTTTCGGAAACCCGCGATATTGATCCCGCCGAATTTTCTTTTGGCTTCCTCGACGCTCTTTTCGATAACCTCCTGCCTCGCCCCGAAAAGAAAAAAGCGGTACCCTTTCCCTGCTCCTGCTTTCATCATGTTCATCATCAGGTCCACGCCTGCCACCCTTCCGGGGAGCTTATGCCCAAGGAACCTGCACCCCCATACTACCGACTGTCCGTCGGCAAGCCTCAGGTCCGCTGACAGAACCGATTCGCGAAGCAACGAGTCATTCTCCATCGCAACAAGCTTCCCCGCGTTCAGAAAAGCTATATTAAGGTTGCGTCTGCTCTTAACCGCGTCATCCACCTCTTTCAGCGCATCATCCATCGACAACGGATCAACCGGTACTCCGAAAATCGTTATTCCGCTTTCGTTGTTCATCCTCTCACCCGGCCTTTACGCCAAACTTTTTCGACCATATCTCAAGCGAAAGTATCATAAAGAGCTGTTTTGAAAAATTCCCCTTCCCTTCCGCGTGCAGGTTCAACATTGATTCGACAGCTCCGTCCCTGAATATCTGCGAGGAGAACGAGGAGGGGTCACAAACGGTTTCCCGGACAAGCGAAAAGAGATCCTTCCTCAGCCATTCGTCGAACGGAGTTTCAAAGCCGAGTTTCTTTCGGTTCAGCACTTCATGGGGGATATGCCTTTTTGCTATCTGTCTGAACAGATGCTTCCTTTTCCACCCCCGGATCTTATGGTCGGAGGAGAGGGATTCAACATAGGATGCAAAATCCCGGTCGAGAAACGGCACGCGCACCTCCACGGAGTGCGCCATAGATACCTTGTCGGTATAGAAGAGGAGGTCATCTGCAAGTGAGGTGCGAAGCTCAAGGTAAAGCATTCTGTTTAGCGAATCCATATCCTTTAGATCGCCCAGGTAGTATCTCAGCGGTGAGATGTCTTCCTCTGGAACGCTACGCATCAAGCCTGCCCGCGCTTCCATGTTGAAAAGGGAGAATATCTTCATGAATCTTTTCAGATCGTCCTTCTCGCCAAGAGAGTAGAAAGCCCTGCCGAGCTTGCCGCTCCCCGCTCCCGCAGAGAGGAGTTTTGAAATTATCCCCGATGCAAATACCGGCCTCACCCCGCTCGAAAGCTTCTCGGCAAGGTGGCGGAAGTACCCGCCGAACAGTTCGTCAACCCCCTGCCCCGAAAGCACAACCTTATGGCTCTTCCCTATTTCCCCACAGAGCAGGAAAAGAGGGAGGGCCGAGGTTGTGGCTATCGGCTCTTCAAGGTGATAAACGGTCTTTTCAAATGCGCTGAAAAAATCGCCAGCGTCTATCTCAAGTTTTTCATGCCGAATGCCAAGACGTTTCGCCGTCGATTCCGCCAGTTTCCGCTCATCCGTTCCGCCCCCCCCCTTGAAGCCGACGGTAAAAGCGGTAAGGGAACTGCCGTAATGCCTCGAAGCCAGCGTAGTAAGGAGCGTGGAATCTACCCCGCCGCTTAACAGCGCCCCCACCGGAACATCGGCTATCAACTGCCTCCGTACGGCATCGTCAAGCTTTTGGGAAGCCCGCTCCTCATACTCCCGCGGGTCACTCTTGCCGTTGCTCATTTCCCGGTAGAAATATCGCTCTATGGAAACTTTACCTTTATCACAGATAAGGAAATGCCCCGGCCTCAGCTTCTCCACATCATTGAAAAGAGTATCAGGCGAAGGTGAATACCTGTATATGAGCGCCCTGTTGAGCGCATCAATGTTCATCTCCGCCAGCGACGGGTCGGCTGCGAGGAGAGATTTTATCTCGGATGCGAAGAGGAGCCTCTTTCCGTTGCCGGTGTAATAGAACGGCTTTACCCCGTAATGATCCCGCGCGCAGAAAAGCCGCCTCTCCTCCCTGTCCCATATCGCAAAGGCGAATATCCCGTTGAAACGGGTTACACAGCTCTCCCCCCATCTTTCATACGAGGCAAGTATCACCTCCGTATCGGAGGAAGTGGAGAACGGATAATCCTTTAGGTATTTTTCCCGTAGCTCCCGGAAATTGTAAAGCTCACCGTTATAGGTGATAGCGTATCGTCCAGATGCGGAGAGCATCGGCTGTGCGCCCCCCTCGATATCTATAATGGAAAGCCTTTTGTGCGCGAATCCTGTTCCCCCTTCGCTCCAGTTGCCGCTTGCATCGGGACCTCGATGCGCCAATACATCCCCCATCTTCCCCAGTTTTTCAATATTGACCGGCGAGCCATCGTGATTTATCCAGCCTGCAATTCCGCACATCGGCTCATCCCCCTTTCCGTTTCAGCTTTGCATGGGAAAGATTCACCAGCGCGGCAACCACGGGGGCGCTCCCCCAACGGATGTAATTCATCCTCGAAAGGGCGAAAGAGTATCGCCTGTGGTAGTAGTACCCCCCCGATTCGCAAAACATCGTCTCTTTCAACCTGCCGAGGATCTTTTCGGCAACCGGCAATAACTCCGCGTTCCTTATACCAGCGAGAGAAAGAAGATTGGCCGCCTCGGCGGCGCTCCTTGTGTCTATTACCGGCTCAAGAGGAAGATGGCTCTTCGCAAACGGTTTAACGCTTCCGTCATCCCGGACAAATGTTCTTATGAAATAATCGAGTCCCTTCTGGAACGCCCGGTGCGTATCCGCGTCGTCGTTCTCCGCGGAGTACGCCATGAGGTTCTCTATCACGAATGCCGTATGGAAACAGTCTATGAAGTTCTCTTCGTCAGGCACACTCCCTTTTTCGAAGTAGAGCCACCCGCCGTCGTCGTTCTGCTGTGCCAGAACAAACCGGTTCAACCTCCCGGCAAGCTCAAGATGATCTTTCCGGTTAAAAAGTTTCCCGGTCATAAGGAGTATCAGCGAACCGTATGAATTCGCGTTCACCACATACCTCTTGTCAAACTCCGTGTACCCTATCTTGCTGGTGCCGTCCTCCATATCCTTTCTCCCAAGGTCACTGAACACAAACTCCCCAATGTCGCGAAGTATATCCCTGTATTCGGGTAGTTCCGAAAGAGAGGCGTAAAAAATATAATCTACGAGATACCATGAGAGGGTCACGCAGGGGGTATACGCCTTTAATAACCGGGTGGTGTACCAATCGAACTGATGCCCGATGCCCCTCCCGTTCGTGGAGCGCCCAAGCCTTGAAACCATTTCACTTAACAGTCTCGCCCTGTCGGCTTCAAACCTTTCGTCCCCGGTTATCTCTTTGTAGATCAACATCGCTTTCATCAGCGACGGTAGGGTTTCCATCGAGATATCCTGTTTTATATTTGAACGGAATATCTTCGGGAGGAGTACGTCGAGAATATACGCCGCGCCGATAACCGGCATGGTAAGGAGATTCCTGTTTTTCCTTAGATATACCCCTGCTGATGAACCCCAAAAATCATAATGATCCCATGAACGGTAATCGTACCTCTGTATGGAAGCTAATATCTCTTCTGCATGTTTGATATCGATATGCACCTTGTCAGCCGCCTTCGTTCTCCCGGACAACCGGCAATCCCTCGCGGGAATCGAGCAACAGGGAAAATACCCTCACTCCGGCTGTTGCCGTAAAGAGCGCAAGCTGGAACTTTAAAAGGTTCTCGAGCGAACCGGAGAAATGGATGATCCCCGCTACCTGCAAAAGGGAGGCAATAATCGCAACACGAAGAAATCCGTACTGCTTCCTTGCCAGGCGATGATTCGCCTCTATAAGGAGCACCGATACGGCGAGAATGAATCCGCAGTAATACGGAAGGAGTGCCGCTGTCGAAGGATCGTCTATCTTGAAGAGCATGTAAAGAATTCTTTCCGGGAAAGCGACAGAGAGAGCGACCGCGGTACCCCCGCCAAGAAGAACCAGCACTATCGCCCGTCCTATAAGGTCATTGCCGATGGGGATCTTTGCTGTATCGCCCGACACCGTGGCCGGAAATAGCGCTACGGCCACGATCTGCCCTCCTAGAAAAATGAGTTTCCCAAAGACTCCGAAGGCGGCGTAGTGCCCGGAAATTTCAGGCTCGAAAAGTGAACGCACCAGTATCATGTCGACATTTATAAAGAACATCGGAAAAAAAATCGCCGCTACTGCCCTCGTCCCGTATGACGTCATCTCTTCCCTGGAAACATCCACCCCTTTTGCCGGAATGCCGATAAACAGGGGAATTATCAGTCTGTGTATCAATACAATTGATAGAACCACAGAAAGTATGAGAGCAAAAAGCGCCTTTTCCACCGTAATCCCCATATATATGAACAGCGCGCCGAGAAGCACCTTGAAGATGCCCGACCCCCCGAGGCCGTAAAAGAAAAAATGGAATTTTTGCATCCCGCGCACAAAGGCGAGCGGCACGGCCTGGAGAAAATAGGAAGCTATCAACAGCGAGGCAAGGATTACCGAGAGTATCGATTCTATCCTGAGTGTTTCCATCCATAACGGGGAGGAGAGAGGAACCACGCAGGTGGACGCAACCGCGATAACAGCCACGATGCGCCACGCGCTTGTGTAGAGGCCGTGCAGTTTCCCCTTCTCCTCAAGCGTCCAGAACATCGCGGCGTGATGGGTGAACAGCAGTATGAGCGCGCCGGTAAAGACTGAGAATATGAGCTGTATCGAAATAAGAACGTTGAACCAGCCGAAGCTGTCCATATCCATCGAGCGCCCCATCATTATCTGAAAAATAAAGGTGGAGGCGCTGCTTATAAAGGTCGTCGCAAAGACGATTATGGAATTTTTTGTCAGCTCCTTTTTTCCCATTACCCGACTGCTATCCTGCTGCGCCGCGCGCCGCACCTCTCCTCATGCATCTTCATGGTCAGTTATCGACGGGATAAGAACCTGTCTCGGCTTCGCCCCGTCGGCCGGCCCAACCATCCCCTTTGCTTCCATCGTTTCGATTATCCTTGCCGCCCTGTTATAGCCTATCCTAAGCCTTCTTTGTATCATGCTTATGCTTGCCACCCTCGACTGCGCGACAAGCTCGACAGCCTGCTCGAAATATTCGTCGTCATCGTCCTCTTCTCCGCCATTTATCGCTACCTCATCGGTTTTTGCGTGGCTTTTCAATATATCTTCGTTATATCTCGGCTTCCCCTGCTTTTTAAGGAAGTTCACCGTTTCGTTTATCTCATCGTCTGTAACAAGCGGTCCATGTATCCTCCTGAGCCGGGACGTTCCCGGCGGAAGGAAAAGCATATCCCCCTTGCCGAGGAGTTTTTCCGCCCCTATGGAATCGAGGATCGTCCTGCTGTCTATCCTCGACGTCACCTGGTACGACATGCGGGCCGGGAAATTCGCTTTTATCAGACCTGTGAGCACGTCGACCGAAGGCCTCTGCGTGGCAACGAGGAGATGAATTCCGCTCGCGCGCGCCATCTGCGCCAGTCTCGCAAGCGAGTCCTCCACCTCTTTCGAGGCGACCATCATAAGATCCGCAAGCTCGTCTATTACTACAACGACGTATGGTAGCGGCTTTATCTCATCTTCCACTTCCTCTACCGGCCCATTGGAATCGACTTCAAATGTCTTCGCCTTTTTCTCCTTCTTCTTCCCCGATGCCGCCTGCTCCTTGAGGAACTCCCTTACCCAACTGTTATACGAACCTATGTTCCTGAAGCCGACGCCCGCAAGGAGCTGGTACCTCCTCTCCATCTCCTCAACAGCCCATTTAAGCGCGTTCGCCGCCTTCTTTGGGTTTGTGACAACGGGGGAAATGAGGTGGGGTATGCCGTCGTACACGGAGAGTTCCAGCATCTTCGGATCGATCATTATAAAATTCACTTCGGCCGGGGTCGCTTTATACAGGATGGACATGATCATAGCGTTTAGCCCAACGGACTTGCCGGAGCCTGTTGCCCCCGCGATCAACAGATGCGGTATCGAAGCAAGATCTGTCACAACAGGGAGGCCGGAGGTGTCTTTTCCAAGCACCATCGTCAATTTCGATTCCGATTCCCGGAACTCGGACGATTCGAGTATCTCCCGGATACCGCCAAGCTCTACCTTCAGGTTTGGAACCTCTATCCCCACAACCGCTTTCCCCGGCACAGGGGCAAGTATTCGAACCGATACGGCACGAAGCCCCATGGCAAGGTCGTCGGCGAGGTTCACTATCCTGCTTACTTTCACCCCCGCCGCCGGTTCAAATTCATAAAGAGTTATCACCGGGCCGGGAAGCACCATCGTTACGCGCCCCTCGATGCCGAAATCGGCAAGTTTCTTCGTAAGTATCTGCGAGTTGGCCAAAAGCTCCTTGTCGCTCTTTTCCCTGTTTATTTGCGGAGCCTTGTTTAGGATGGATATCGGAGGGAGCGAGTAGACCCCGTCCTCGACTAGCGGGAGGTTCGTCTGTTCCGGCATGAACTCATGATCGACAGGCGACTGTTTTGCCGATTCCTTTTTAATGATTTTAGGCTGAGCAGGCTCCGAGATCGGTGCGGAGATTATCGGCGCTTCGTCGTACATTGTTTTTTCCGCCATCTTTTCGGAGATTGAAATTTCCCCTTCCATCACCCTGGTTGAGAATTTCCTGATACCCGCTTCAAGGAGCACCCACCCCCTCGTGGAGACCTCTTTCAACAGCTCCCAGAATTCCCAAACGCTAAGCCTGGTGGCAATGAGTATTGAGAGGAAGAAGAGCGTTGCTCCGAATATTCCGGCGCCGGGCCTGGCGAGCACCTTAACGAGGATCTGCTCTGCCAGTATTTTCCCCATGAAGCCCCCGCCAGGGAGATGGGGATAGCGTGGATCGTGCGTCCAGATAACGAAAAGGAGTATGCACGAGGAAATTATGAAAAGCGCTCCTCCAACCACCAGCGCCGCGGCGTGTTTCTTGGAGTTTTCCCTGAAAAGGAGCATCCCCAGCGCAAGCGATATTACCGGGATGGCGATCGACGCGCCGCCAAAGGCGTGGATCATGAAAACTGAAAGGTATGCCCCTGTGATCCCGGCAAGGTTTTGAAGTGCTCCGTTCCCGTTTTCGCCCGCGTGCCTTGCAATATCGTCCTGACTGTACGATACGAGGCTCACCACCATCAGCAATGTAAAGGCGATAAGGAACACGCCTCCAACTTCTTTTGCAAGATTGTCTTTTCGCAATCCGCCACGTTTCTCCATTGCTCGATATTTTACGCTAAAATCGGGCATGCATGAAATTGATAATTCCCTTTTTCCCCCTCCCAAACAATGCTCCGGCATGGGATAATCAGGGAACTATAGACTAACCGGGGTTAAAGAGGGTTGAAAATTTCGGAAAATTCGGCAAAAAGAGCGATGATATTCTCTTTTGTCACCATCGCACTCCTCTTCATTTTCCGATCCCTGGAACAGACCCCCGACTCGCTATCCTACGCAACCGCTGTGCGATCGGGCGAAGGGATGTTCCACCCCCACCACATTCTGTTCGCCCCTGCCGTAAAGGGCGTATACCTCATGATTTCAGCATTTTGTACTTCCTGTAACGTGATTCTCGCGGCCCAGATCCACAATATCCTATGGGCCTCGCTTGCCATAGGCGGGGGATATTTGGCCGTTTACAGGTTTACCGGAGCTACTTTCACAGCCGGTATGGTCTCTTCACTCCTCGCCGTCTCAAACGGTTTCTGGCTCTTTTCCACACAGGCGGAGGTGTATGTACCGGCAACAGCCCCTCTTATCCTCCTGACCCCCCTCCTTGCCGGAGAGGGGCATAAAATGGATGCTTCCCGGAAAATTGTTGCCATATTTCTGCTCTCTCTCGCAGTTCTCTACCATCAATCGAATGTCCTCTTCTGCATTCCTCTCTTTTTCCTTATGAGCGGAGAAAGCGGGATGGAGCGGTTGAAAGCCTTTCTTTCGATCGTTCTTCCGGCAGGAATGCTAGTCCTCCTTTTTTACCTTGGCGTATTTCTCTCTTCAGGCGGAGGATTTTCGCTCGCCCGCTTTGTGAGCTTCTGCATCCCCTACGCCAGCCACCCGAATCCCGAGTGGGGGACCAGCGCAAATTTCAGCATCCTTGGCGCAGGGAGACTGGTGGACAGTCAGCTCAGGGATCTTATCCATATCCCTGAAGGAACCTCCATTTTCAGATACGCCGCTGTCGGGCTCTTCTCGCTTTTCATGCTGACGCTTTCCGGCCTCGCAGTTTATTTTCTGAAACTCGGAAAGATATCGCAGAACCAGATTTCTTTTCCGGTTGTATGGCTCTTTACATACTACCTCTTCAACCTCTGGTGGCTCCCTGGCGAGGAAGAGCTTTTCATCTCGACGATCTTCCCTCTCCTGCTCCTAGCCGGTACCGTATTAAAATCGGTTTGCGAAACATTTCTCGACGCCGAGTCGACCAGACGTACGCAATATCTTTTGATAGCCGCAACTGTCGCAATCGGCGTAGTGAACTTCACAACGACGATTCTCCCCCGATCCGGCGACAGAGGGGAACTCTACCGCGAAGCTGAAGCTATAAACGATCTCTCCAGAAACGAATGCGCCGTGATCGCGGGATACGGTGCTGTGCAGAACCTCTCCTACTACTTCGACAAAAAAAATGCCGACGAGATAGAAGCCCCTCTGCTGAGCATCTACCGGTTCGGCAGACCGGACCGCACTCTCCTCTCCGCCGAAGCCGGGTGCCTGATAGTCCCGGCAAAATATCTCTCCCCCTCGTACAGTGTCGCAGGGTACTCGGGACTTGCGGATCCGCCCGGCTGGCTTAAGCTCGTCGAATGGATTCTCGGCATTGAATATCTGGATAATGGCGACATCACCCGCTACCGCTTTGTTCGGCGGGGCGCGTCGGGAGAATACCTCGTCATCACCCCGCATGAAAGGGATAAAGACGTTCTAAAGCGGCTCCTTTTAAAACTCGGCTAAAGAGGCTCGCCCAATGGCGGCAGTAATGCCAACGGGCAAACCGCGGCCTACCCCTTTTTTATGTAGAAGTTGTGAACGTCCCCTTTTGCATCCTGTTTCAACAGCTCGTTCCCCGTCCGTTTCGTCCAGCTGATTACGTCGTCCTTCGTAGCCTGGCAGTTCGAAATAAGCAGCATCACCTTTCCTGCTTCCATCCTGTCGAGGATCTTTTTCGCCTCAACTATCGGATGGGGGCAGGTCATCCCTTTGAAATCGAGCGTTACGTCCGCCTTTACTGTTCCCATTGCTACACCTCCTTGAAATTTACTGGTGAATTATATTTTTTTAAAAGACAACCGCCGACTTCCTCCACCGCCTTTCAAGCTCCTCTTTTCTGCAGATGGTCGTTTCAAGCGGCTTGCCCGGCAGCTTATCCGGATAATCCATGTTGGAGTGAAGCCCCCGGCTCTCCCGCCTCTTCATGGCGGATTCTATTATAAGGCTTGCGCACGTCGCGATGTTGCGAAGCTCCACCAGATCGGCGATGACGATGAAGTCGTGGTAATACTCCCTTATCTCCTCGTGGAGAAGCTCCATTCTCCTCTTGGCCCTCTCAAGCCGTTTGTTGGAGCGGTGTATCGCCACATAGCTCCACATGAGACGACGTATTTCGTCCCAGTTCTGCGCGATGACTATCTGTTCGTCGGAATTTACCGCGTTGCCTGTCGTCCACGGATTTTTTATCGATATCTCGGCAGGTTTCCACTCCTCAAGCGCCTTCTGCGCCGCCCTGTGCGAAAAGACAAGCGCTTCGAGAAGGGAGTTGCTGGCTAGCCTGTTTGCGCCATGCACCCCGGTACAGGCGTTCTCACCCCCGGCATAAAGGCCCGGAAGCGACGTCCTTCCCCATGTGTCAACGTCTATCCCCCCGCATATGTAATGCGCCGCCGGAACGACCGGTATCATCTCCTTCGTCATGTCGATCCCGTATTCCAGAAGGGTGCGGTAAATATTCGGGAACTCCTCGCGCACACGGAACCCTTCAAGGTGGGTTACGTCCAGGTATATGTAGTCGTAGCCCCGCTTCTTCATCTCTGCATCGATTGCCCTGGCGACTATATCCCTCGGCGCGAGGCATCCGAGTTTGTGGTAATGCTCCATGAAGGTGGAGCCGTCCATAAGCCTCAGCAATCCCCCTTCCCCCCGCACCGCCTCGGAAATGAGAAACGATTTCGCTTCCGGGTGGTAGAGGCATGTCGGGTGGAACTGCATGAACTCCATGTTCGCGATATTCGCCCCCGCGCGATAGGCCATGGCTATTCCATCGCCGGTCGATATATCGGGATTGGAGGTGTAGAGATAGACCTTGCCCGCGCCACCTGTCGCCAGGTAGGTGATCGGAGCGATAAACGTTTTTACCTGACCG
Organism: Nitrospinota bacterium; assembly: GCA_029881495.1. Taxonomy (NCBI): domain Bacteria; kingdom Pseudomonadati; phylum Nitrospinota; species Nitrospinota bacterium. The sequence continues at coordinate 109,241 of JAOUMJ010000006.1, forward strand.
AATTCCGGCGAGAGCACGAATACGCCGACTACGCTCTCATTTTCGTCGAGACTCCCTTCAATGCGCGATTTCAGGACGAGGTCGATAGCGGTATGATCCTCGAAAAGCGTGATGTTCTTCTCCGCCTTTACCGCTTCTATCAGCGCGCGCTCTATTTCACGTCCGGTCAGGTCGGCGGCATGAACTATCCTTCGGCGCGAGTGCCCCCCCTCCTGCCTGAGAGAGAGCGGGGAGGAAGGATCCTTTTTCATATGGGTGAATTTCGCGCCGAGCTCTATCAATCTCTCAATCGACGCAGGCCCGTTTTCGACGAGCACCTTCACGGCGTCCTCTCTGCAGAGGCCGGCGCCGGCGGTTATCGTATCCTGCATGTGAACAGCGAAGGAATCGTCGTCCGCCCATACGGCGGCAATACCACCCTGCGCGAAACTGGTGGTCGCCACATCGATCGCCCGCTTGGTGATGACAGCAACCGTCCCTTTCTTTGCCGCGTCAAGCGCGAAGGTAAGGCCGGCAAGTCCCGAACCGACGACGACAAAATCGAATTTCAAAACCGGCGATTTATGCAATTTCCCGCTACTCCTATATGAACATTAATAACATTAAAACGCGGTTTCGCCTATATGTCCATTTTGCCATAGGTGGATGGCAATTGCGGCGAGTATTCATGTCTGATAATATGAGGGCAAACAAAGAGGAAACCGCCATGCTGTTTTTCAAGGTCAAGGTATTCAAGGATTCCAAAACGGAGCCGGACGTAACCATAAAGATCCCGCTTGGGATACTCCGCACCGCGTCCAAGCTAATCCCGAAGAAAGCGTTGTCGTTCCTTGACGAGAAAGGGATCGATATAGCGGAAATAGTAAAGCTGACGGAAAACGACGAGATCCGCGGCACTCTGATTGAAATAGACGATCACCGGAAAAACGAGCATATCGTTATTTTGGTTGAGTAAACTCTCTGACGGATAGAATATTTTTCAGGATAGGATCGGTGACGCGCCGAGCGAGCGGAGTTCGGCAACTGTCATATCCATTAGATCATCGATGCGGGCGCTCACCGTTTCGGTAAGATCCATCGACATCGTTGTCATGTCAGACGGCTTTACCCCAATGACCGTGACCGATCGAGGAAGAGTTTCGTTTATCTCAGCGACAGCGAGGCACTCGATGAAACCTATATCGTGCGCCGAGAGTTTTTTCGGTATCGTCAGCTTGAAATCTTCCAGGTTGTATCGATAGACATCCCCGGCCTCGCCGGGGGCGTTCACCGCGTCTATCACTATCATATGGTCGGCCTCTTCCATCAATGGAAGGAGACCGTGCATCCCGGTTGTGCCGCCGTCGTAGACCTCCACGTTGGCGGGGAATGTGTACATCTCCTTAAGCCTGTCGACTACCCTCACCCCGACACCCTCGTCCGACATCAGAATGTTTCCAAGCCCCAATACTATTATCTTTTCGTCCTTGCTCATCGGCTTCACCTCGTGGAGAGTATACCGCTAAATTCGCACTGCATCTCCCTTGCCTGATGATCACGCTGTAAATATGCGATGCCTGCCACCACTGAATCCCTCCCTGTTTTGCCAAGGGAGGGATATTGAAAAGAACTCTCAGGAAGTTCTATGAAACCGCCCTAATCCACATCCCTGTATTTATATCCGCCGACAATCTGCCCGATATGCCCGTCCTTCCAGAGGATCGTTTTCGTCACCTGCAGATAGACATGCACGATAACCCCGGCCAGCATTATCCACTGCATGAGATGATGGTAGATTCGCACGTTCTGCGAATTGCCGAAGAGCCACGTTACCCAGTCGGTTGTCAGATGAATGATGTTGGCCCACCAGTAGCTTTCAGGGAGAGCCATAACATAAAGCTGGAAGCCGGTGAGCATCTGTATGACCATGATGACGTTCAGGAAAAAGAAGAGCAATCCGTCGAGCGGGTCGAAGCGGGGATAAAACGGCGGTTTCTTGAAGTTGAAATAGCATTTCAAAACCACCCATGACTCCTTGATAACTTCAATGCTCGGCACAAGCTCCCTGTAGTACTTGTGGTGCCAGCTGAAAAACGCGAGATAGACCCATACCATAAGGCTGATATCGAGAAACATCGCCGCAACGAAATGGATAAGGCGGATGTTCGCCATCGGGAACAGCCTGTACGGTTCGCCAATCCCGTAGATAGCCACAGGTTCGCCGATGTAGTAGCCGGTAACCATCAGCACTATGACCGAGAAGAAGATTATCCAGTGTATGAGCCGGTTGGTGAAGTTCCGGGTATAGACAAGCTGTTTCTTCTTTCCCGATATTCCGTAGCCGTACATGGCTCCTCCTTCAAACCGCCCTGGTTTCGTAAACCTCGTTGGTTACCGGGTCTATCACATGAACCGAACATGCCAGACATGGATCGAACGAATGAATGGTTCTTAATATCTCCACCGGTTGTTTCGGGTCATGTATCGGAGTACCGATAAGCGACTCTTCGAATGCCGACCTTCGGCCTTTGGCGTCTCGCGGCGAGCCGTTCCATGTGGTCGGCACGATCAACTGGTAGTTTTTGATCTTTTTCTTTTCGATCTCAACCCAGTGACCGAGCGCGCCTCGCGGAGCTTCCGTCATGCCGAATCCCCTTGCCGTATCCGGCATATCGAACGAGGTGCATGTCTCGAAATCCCCTTTCTTGAGGTTTGCCAGAAGTTCGTTTATCCAGAATCCCATTTCGTCGGCAATTATTTTCGTTTCTATCGCCCTTGCCGCGGTCCGGCCAAGCGTCGAGAACAGCACCTCCGGCCCTACGCCAAGCGCCTTCAGTACGGCACCCACGTTATCGACCGTCGATTTGTGTCCGGCTCCGTAGTTCACCAGCATCCTTGCCAGCGGGCCAACCTCTACCGGAGTATCGTCGTACCTCGGCGTCTTCAGCCATGAATACTTTCCGTCCGCCTTGTCGGTCTCTATCCCGGTATACCAGGGATCGGTTTCGCCGACGCTCGGATGGAGAGGTTTCTCCCCCTTGAACCACGAGTGAGTTACCTCCTCCGTGATCTTGTCCACGTTCAGCGGCTTGGTATTCAGGTTGCGCCCGTTTATCACGCCGCGCGGAAACCAGAGAGAATCAGGCTCTTTCCCGCCCTTGCCGGGTAACATCCCGTAGGAGATATAGTCCTTGAGGCCGCCGCCTATACCTGCCCAATCAAGATAGAACGGGGCTACCGCTAGAACGTCCGGGAGATAGACGTTGTTTATGAAATCCTGCGCTTCCTTGAGTATGAAAAGGAACTCGCTGATCCTGTCGGGATTGAGATCGTTTACGCATGTAACGCCGCCGACAGCGTAGGTCTGGATGTGGGGATTCTTCGCGCCGAAGATGGCGTGCATCCTCGCAATCCTGCTCTGCAGGGCCAGCGCGTCGAGGTAGTGCGAAACCGCCATCAGGTTCGCTTCCGGCGGAAGCTTGTAGGCCGGATGGCCCCAATAGCCGTTCGTAAACGGCCCAAGCTGTCCGCGATCGACGAATCTCTTTAGCTTGTCCTTCACATTCTTGAAATCTCCCGGCCCGCTCCTTGGCGCGTTCGGGTTTATGGAGTTCGCAAGTTCGGATGTCTTTTTCGGGTCGGCGCTCAGCGCGGATACCACGTCTACCCAGTCAAGCGCGTGAAGGTGATAGAAGTGCACCGGGTGGTCGTGGATATACTGCGCCCCCATGATGAGATTTCGCACGAGCCTTGCGTTATCAGGTATCTGGATGCCGACCGCGTTCTCAACCGCCTTTACGGAGGCAAGCGCGTGAACAGTCGTGCATACACCGCAAACCCGCTGGGTTATAATCCATGCGTCCCTGGGGTCGCGGTCTTTCAGGAAAATCTCGAAGCCGCGGAAGAGGGTTCCGGAACTCCACGCGTCCTTTACCTTTCCACCCTCTACCTCGACTTCAATTCTCAAGTGTCCTTCGATCCTCGTAATAGGGTCAATTACATGCCTTCCCATTGTCTTACTCCTCCCCTTTTAGGGTGTCGTCAAATTTTCTGCGGTTCTTATAGGTATAAGCCGCATGCGCCGCGGCGCCGACCGCCGCCGCTCCGACAAGGGTGAAGCCGACTTTGTCCGCCGTTGCTTCAACGCCCGGCAGTATGACGTTGGGGAGTCTCTCGTAGAACGGTGACATGTTGTCCCAGAACTTCGGCTCCGAACATCCGATACAGCCGTGACCCCCCTTTATCGGCCACGAAGTACCGTCGTTGTATTCGACTATCGAGCAGTTGTGATATGTCTGCGGTCCCTTGCAGCCCACCTTGTACAGGCACCAGCCGTCCTTCGCGCCCTGGTCGCCGAACTCTTCGACGAACTGCCCCGCGTCGAAATGCGCCCTTCGTGGACAGGCGTCGTGGATCCTCTTCCCGTAAGCAAATAGCGGACGACCCAGCTTATCAGTCCTCGGCAATGTTCCGAGGAGAAGGAAGTTCACTACCGTTGCAACGGAATTAACTACGTTGTGAGGACATCCGGCAATTTTCAGCGTCGGGATACCTGTCGCCTCTTCGATGCCGACCGCTCCGGTGGGATTCGGCCTCTGTGCCTGCACCCCTCCGAACGACGCGCAGTTGCCAACGCACATTACCGCCGCCGCGTCTCCGCATACCTCGTTTGCCAGCTCAAGGCCGGTCTTTCCTGCGATGGTAAGGTAGGCCCCTTTCTTCCCCGCCGGCCCAGGCGGAACGGCGAGCGGGATAGCCCCTTCGCATACGGCGATGTATTTTCCTTTGTTCTCTTTCATCGCCTGGGCAAGCGCCTCTTCCGCGGCCGTGCCGGAAGCGGCCATTATCGTCTCGTGATAATCAACTGAAAGTATCTCAAGTATCAGCTCTTCGGTGGAGGGGTATGTGGAACGTATGAACGCCTCTGAATCACCGGTGCATTCGGCGAAGTGAAGCCAGATCACTGACGGTTTCCCGGCGGCCTTTTCAACGGCCTCCGCTATTTTTGGAATGTATGACGCGCCCAGCCCGAGCACGGCGGCCATCGTCGCGCAAAACGACATGAAATCGCGGCGGTCAATTTCGCCAAAAGCGTCCCTCCGCCTTTCCGGGTCTAGCCCTACGAACTGGTTCCTCTGCTTACACATACTTACCTCCTCGCACCAATACGCCTGAATTAGTCACCCATGGTTTTAATTCAACAATGCGCGGCAAAACGCCGGACATCTATTTTGCCTTCCCCTCCTTTGGACGCGATAAAAAGTCCTCCTCCGCGACCTGGTAGTAATCTGAGAAGCGCCCTATCTGACTCATCGGAAAAACCTTGTAGCCGCCAATGATGGCGGAGATATCCGACTCCGTGAACATCGTGTTCTTCCAGATCTGCATATAGATATGAATGACTATCACGAACATCAGGCAGTACATCATCAGATGGTGAAGAAGACGCACGCTCTGCTGGCCGCCAAGCATGTTCGTAAACGAACCGGCTATCGAGTACCAGATGGTGTTCGGATTCTCGCCCGGCAGGTAGAGGAGGAAGCCGGTGAACACCATGCCGAACATGAAAACTATCATCCCGAAAACGCCGATCCCGCCAAGCGGGTTTATGTATCGGTATTGCCCATGTTCGCCATTGCCTGTAAGGAAATACCACGCCAGCTTCACCGCGTTGACGATGTTTCTCGGCGTCGGGAGAAACTGCTTGTAGTCCCTGATGATTATCGAATCTTTCGGACCGACAGCGATGTATATCCTGACTATCAATACGAAGATAAGGGTTGTTGCCGCAATAAAGTGGATCATTCTCATGTTTGCCATTGCGAACGCCTGATAAGCCTCCCCCATGCCGTAGTAATAGACAGGGTTGGCGATATAAAATCCTGTGATGATCAGACAGATTATGGATAGGACAAGAATCCAGTGAAGGATACAGGCCAGTATGGTCTTTGTTCTGACAGCTACGTAAATCTCGCCGTTACGTGCTGGCGCTACTCTGTGAGCATTCATAAGGAAATACCTTTATTAGGGGGTGTCGGTTAAAGACGCCTAAGAAAGTGGTATCAAAAGGAGACAGGGATCTCCCTTTATCATTTCCGAAGAACACAGAGAAGAACATAATGCTACTCCCATCAGTAGTCATAACGTCTTTAGTAATATTCAATTACTTTTATGTACCTGTTTAAATTGTAGACCTCAACCCTGGAATTGTCAATTTTCTGTAATCGACTAGTTCTCGAGAAGGGATACATCCTAACTAACGCACCCAACAGCCCAGCAATTTGTCCTCCTCAGTACCGGGCTCCCTCCTCAATCAAATAATCCTGCAGAGAAATTCTGGTTTGAGCAGACCTTTTGCTATCTACTACATGTACTGGAGCTGGATTGTAACCCCTTTTAGATATTCTTCCCTGTAGAGCCTCGACTTCTCGTATTTTGGCGGATTTGGGAAAGATATCTTTTGCTGTTTTGATAGGCCTATCCCCTCTTTGGGAATAATCCCGGTCCAGTTTTTGGTGACATTCCCGTTTCCATCTTCATCGTGAAAGACTTTAATCGCCAGTTCATCCAACTCAGACGAGAGCTTTACTTCTATTTCAGATTGATCGGCTTTGATAATTTTTGAGGTTACCGCTTTTTCATCGCTCCTTGGAAACCCATCTTCACCAAAGATAAAAATAACAATGTTCCCGCCTCGTTTAACGTCGACATCCCGTATTTTCACTACAAAATCCCCGGCCATAGAGGTCCCCGCACACGAAACGAAAAGCAAAAACGTAAAAAACAATCTCATCTATTTCCCTCTTTTTAAAATCCATGCCCTGTTGCCAAATTCAGATGATCATTGTAGCTTCTGGAATTATAAATATCAGCAAATCAAAATACAGCATTCTCCAATTCATATAATCGCCTCTAATTCAGACTTTTCAAAAAAAGTGATAGAATTTAATAAAACTGTCAGGGGGGAAAGCGATGTGTCTTGCCGTTCCCATGGAACTTGTCGAGATAGGTGAATTCAGCGGTGTCGCGGAGATAGGGGGCGTCAAAAGGGAAGTGAACCTGATGCTTGTGCCCGACGCCAAGATAGGGGATTTCGTTATCGTCCACGCTGGCTCCGCCATCTCGCTGCTCAGCAGGGAAGAGGCGAAGAAAACTCTCGACCTCCTTAATCAAATAGAAAACATCAATGACGCGGAAAAGATGTAGCCGATGAAATACATGTCGGAATTCCGCGACCCTTCGCTCGCCAGAAAACTTCAAAACGTCATCGGCGCCGAAACAAAAAAGAGGATCCGCATAATGGAGTTCTGCGGAGGGCACACCATCTCTCTCCTCAAGTACGGAATACCCGACCTCCTCCCCGACCTGATAGAGATGGTCTCCGGTCCCGGCTGTCCGGTATGCGTCACATCGAAGGGGGAGATCGACGCCGCAATAAAACTCGCCTCAATGGATGGGGTGATACTCGCCTCCTTTGGCGACATGATCCGCGTACCCGGCTCGGAAATGTCGCTACGCGATGCAAAGGCAAGGGGGATGGACATCCGAGTGGTATATTCCCCCGACGATGCCGTAAAAATGGCTGCCGACAATCGGGATAAAAAGGTTGTCTTCTTCTCCGTAGGTTTCGAGACAACCGCTCCTGTGAGCGCCGCCTCCATAAAGATGGCGAAAATAAAAGGGATAAACAACTATTTCGTTCTGAGCGCGCACAAGACAACACCGGGGGTTCTATCGGCGCTCCTTGCCGAAGAGGTGAGGATAGACGCGTTCGTCTGCCCGGGACACGTTACGACCATAACCGGAACATCGATCTATAAACCGCTAACCGACGCCGGGAGGCCGTGCGTGGTATCCGGCTTCGAACCGCTCGACATAATGTCGAGCATCCTTGCGATAGTCCGTCAGGCAAACCGTGGCGCCGCCGAAACGGAGATACAGTACTCGCGTGTCGCGACTGCTAAAGGGAACCTGAACGCGCAGAAGATGATGAAGGAGGTGTTCACTCCTGTCGACGCCCTCTGGCGCGGCATAGGGGCGATACCCGGCAGCGGACTTAAGCCGTATCGCGAATACGCCCGATTCAACGCCTGCAACGAGTTCGGCCTTGAAATAGAGGTGAACGACAGCGAAACAAAAGGGTGCATCTGCGGAAAGATATTAAGGGGGCTGAACAAACCGACCGACTGTAAACTCTTCGGTACCGCATGCAACCCGGAAGAGCCTGTCGGCGCGTGCATGGTATCGGACGAAGGGACCTGCTCGGTCTACTACCGTTTCCATGGAAAGGTTTCCGAAATTGAAGCGCGCTGACCATATCACGCTCGCCCACGGAGGAGGTGGGCAGGCTTCCGGTGAATTAATGAAAAATGTGTTTCTCCCTGCATTTAAAAATCCGCTCCTTGAAACACTCTCCGACGGTGCGCTGATCGATCCGCCCAAGAGAGGAAAACTGGCGTTCTCCACCGATACATTCGTGATAGACCCTATATTCTTCCCCGGCGGCGATATAGGCTCCCTCTCGGTGCATGGAACGGTGAACGACCTCGCCGTTTCCGGCGCGATACCGAAATACCTCTCCGCCGGATTCGTCATCGAAGAGGGGTTCAGCATCGCCGAGCTGAAAAAGATCGTCGCTTCCATGGCGGAAGCAGCGAAAAATTGCGGCGTGTCTATCGTCACAGGCGATACAAAGGTCGTCCCGAAAGGGCACGCCGACAAGCTGTTCATCAATACAACGGGGATCGGATTCGTACCGGAAGGGATCGATATTTCCGCGAAAAACATTATCGACGGCGATATTGTAATTCTTTCTGGAACCATCGGCGATCACGGAACGGCGGTACTCACCCGGCGCAAGGGGCTTGAGTTCGATACGGAAATCGTTTCAGACTCCACCCCGCTAAACAGCCTCGTGGAAGCGATGCTAAAAGCGGAGCCGAATATCAGGATGATGCGCGACCCGACCCGCGGCGGTCTTTCAGCGTCGCTATGCGAGATCGCTTCGATCTCCGGAAAGGGGATCGTCATCGAAGAGGCGTTGATACCGGTGAGTGTCGCAGTCAGATCGGTCTGCGAGATACTGGGGCTTGATCCTATTCATGTAGCCAACGAAGGTAAGCTTGTCGCGTTCGTGCCGTCAGACAGCGCGGAAAATGTTTTAAAGGCGATGAAGAAAGTGGCGTGCGGAAAAGAGGCGTCCATCATCGGCAGGGTCGGGGGGTGTCCCGCCGGGCGTGTGGAGATGAAGACATCGTTCATCGGCAACCGCATCATCGAGCCTGTCATCGGCGACCAGTTGCCGAGGATCTGCTGAATAGGGATTACCTTCTCAGTCAGCAGATATGGCAGTTCTACTTCCTGAAAAGTTTGGCAAGATTTTCGTTCGCCTTGCGAACCTGGCCGGGGAGCGTTATCGCGTCGACAAGCCATAGGATAACCAGAATGCCGTAAAAGAAAACCCCTATCCCGAAGGCAAACGTCGCGCTCCCGGCGATGAAGAGCCCTAGATATCCGAAACCCCACCACTTGAAGCCGAGATAGAATTTATGAATGCCGATGATCCCAAGGAGGAGCCATAAAATGTAAGCGGTCTTTTTCGTTTTCATCCATATACCTCTGATAAACGGTTACGCGCGAAAGCGCACTGCGTGTTTAATGGAATTTTACCAGCAAATCCTGTTAATAAAAACCGCGCTTCCATCCGCCGCCGGGAAAGTCCGTATTGAGTATCCAATCCCCATGAAGTATATTCCACTCTGGCAGGTGGGATAAATTTACTCACTGCCCAAGGGGAAAAATGAACGCCGGAAGCATAATTCAAAAGGGGATAGCTTTGGGAGAGACGACCATATCCTGCACAAAGGGGGGCACGCGTGACTGCGCATGAAAATCTTGTTTCCGTGCTGATGCCGGCATTCAACGAGCGCGGGTACATCAGGAAATGCGCCGAACGGGTATTATCGGTTCAGCTTCCCAAGGGCTTGAAGATAGAGCTTATTATCGTGAACGACGCATCCACCGACGGAACGGGCAAGGTGGTGGACGACCTGGCGAAGAGCTATCCGGCGCAGATAAGGGGTTTTCACCAGCCTAAAAACATGGGGAAAGGTGCCGCCATCAGGCGCGCGATAGCGGAAGCGAACGGGAGGTATATCATCTTCCAGGACGCCGACATGGAGTACGACCCTAACGAATACCCTAGACTCCTAAAACCTATAATCGACGGGCACGCGGACGTTGTATACGGTTCCCGTTTCATGCCCCGCGAGATGACGAGGGTTTTAAACTATCATCATACGCTTGGGAACCGATTCCTTACCTTCCTGTCGAACATCCTGACCGGACTCAACCTCACCGACATGGAGACATGCTACAAGGCTTTCAAGGCCGATATCCTGAAAACCATTCCGATCCGGTCGAACCGGTTCGGAATGGAGCCGGAGCTGACAGCCAAGGTAGCGAGGCGCAACTGCGTCGTTTACGAAGTGCCGATAAACTATCATGGCAGAACATACGCCGAAGGGAAAAAGATAAACTGGAAAGACGGCGTCTCGGCGATATATACGATAATCAAATACTACATATTGGACGACTGCTACGAAGAGCGGTATGGTCACGACATTCTCGCGAGCATGGCCCTTGCGAGGCGGTTCAACGCATGGATGGTGGACGTGATACTCCCTCACTTCGGCACCCGGATCCTTGAAGTAGGTTCCGGCATAGGGAATATCAGCCGCTTGCTCCCGAAGAAGGAGAGATTGACGGTAACGGACAACGATCCTGTATACGTGGAGATACTGCAAGACGCGTTCGCCAATAACGAAGTGGTGGACGTGGCGAAGCTCGACCTGAACAGCGACGAGGATTTTGCCAATCTCAAAAAGGGGTACGACACGATAGTCTGCCTGAACGTCCTAGAGCATATCGATGATGACCGCTCCGCCGTTCTCCGCATGTTCAACCTGCTGGATGAAGGGGGGAAGCTGTGCCTCCTTGTCCCCCAATACAAATGGCTCTACGGCTCCTACGACAGGGAGGTACTGCATGTGAGACGCTACGGAAAACGTCAGTTGAGGAGCCTTCTGGAGGAGTGTGGTTTCAAGGTGACGACCGCGCACGGATTCAATTTCCCTTCAATGTTCGGCTGGTGGCTCAACTCTGTTGTTCTAAGAAGGAAAAGAATGGGAAAAGTTCAGCTGAAAATATTCGACATGCTGGTGCCGGTCTTTAAGATAGTTGAAAAGATACTCCCCCTGCCGGGTCTCTCGCTGATAATGATCGCTGAAAAACCATCAGCTCCAACGCAGGAACAGTAAACCAAACCTTTTCCTCTTCCGGTTTTGGAAATCGCGCTCCTGTCCGGCATTCACGGAGAAAAGAGGAAACCGGTCGTTTATAATATTCGTATGCATGAACTGGCGGTAGCGGAATCGCTTATAAAAACAGTTCTCGAAAAATCGGAAGATGAAGAGGCTTCAAGGGTTGTCAAAGTCACTATCGTAGTCGGCAATCTTGCCGGAGTTGTAACTGACAGCCTGCACTTTTGCTTTGATGAGGTTGCGCGGGACACCATAGCCGAAGGGGCGACGCTGGAGATTGAGACGGTATCCGCAACGGCGTTCTGTCAATCCTGCCGTGATGAATTTGAAGTAGGACAGTACGATTTCGCCTGCCCGCGATGCGGCGGCGTGATAATACCTTCAGGGGGGATGGAGCTTTACATAAAGGATATTGAAATAGAATGACCAAAATAATCAAAGTAGAGAAAAAGATCCTTGAGAAGAACGACATCGCAGCCACACGATTGCGCGAAAAATTCGGCGCTCTCGGCATAGCGGTAGTAAACATAATGAGTTCCCCCGGCGCGGGGAAGACCACGCTCCTTGCTGAAACGATAAAAAAGCTGAAGGGGAAACTTTCAATCGGAGTTATCGCCGGAGACATAGCGACCGATCACGACGCGAAGATACTTGAAGACGCCGGAGCGGAATGGGCCGTGCAGATAAACACCGGGGGCCGATGCCACCTTGAAGCGGTGATGGTGGAAGAATCGCTTGACGGTATCCCCGAAGGCATCAGGCTTCTTATCATTGAAAATATCGGGAACCTGGTATGCCCGGCGGGATACGATCTCGGAGAGAACTATACCGTGATGCTGGGGGCTCTCACTGAAGGGGCCGACAAACCGAAAAAATATCCCGGAATGTACCGCGCCTGCTCGCATCTCGTGATAAACAAGATCGATCTCGAAGACGCGCTTGGGGTCACCGCCGACAGCTATGAGAGAGAGGCTCTGGAAGTGAATCCATCACTTGCGACATTCAGGACTTCCGCAAAAACCGGGGAGGGCCTCGACAGCTGGTGCGATTGGCTCTTTTCCGTCGCCGACGGCAAAGGGTAAATGTCAGTCTCAAGGCGGAGGATAGAGGTTCGCGGAATCGTGCAGGGGGTCGGTTTCCGCCCTTTCGTATATAACCTTGCCGAAAGGCTCAAGCTCGCCGGTCAGATATTGAACAACAAGCTGGGGGTCACTATCGAGATTGAAGGGGATGAAAAAGTATGCATGAAATTCCTCGACCTTCTGAAAAACGAGGCCCCGCCGCTGGCAAGGATAGCGGATATATCCGCTGTGAAGGTGGAAGTGAAAAACGAAAGGAAGTTCGTAATCCTTGAAAGCGATTCGACCGGTGACGACGTCGCGCTCATCTCTCCGGACAACGACCTCTGCGGCAACTGTCTTGCCGAGCTTCTGGATCTGGACGACAGGCGGTACCGCTACCCGTTCATAAACTGTACCGACTGCGGTCCGAGATATACCATCATCAACGGCACCCCTTACGACAGGCCGTTCACCTCGATGAAAGATTTCACGATGTGCGGCGACTGCCGGGCCGAATATGAGGATCCGAAAAACAGGCGATTCCATGCCCAGCCAAACGCCTGCCCCGTCTGCGGCCCTTCGCTGATTTTAATGAACGGCGAAGGTGAGAAAGAGGAATCTCCTGATCCCGTAAAGGAGGTAATGCGCCATATCTCGGAAGGAAAGATCGTCGCCATCAAGGGGCTGGGGGGATACCATCTCGCGTGCGACGCGACGAACGAGACTGCGGTAAACCTTCTCCGCGAGCGGAAATTCCGAAAAGCCAAACCGTTCGCGATCATGTCAAAGGACGTCGCATCCATTAGAGAGTTCGCGGAGGTGAACGAACAGGAGGAGAGGTTGCTGACCTCACGCGAGAAACCGATAGTCCTCCTTCAAAAGAAGCGGAACACCTTTATCGCCGGATCGATCGCTCCCGGCCTGAACGAATACGGCGTTTTCCTCCCATACACGCCGGTGCACCACCTCATGTTTGCTGAAACATCCTCCCCGGCGGCGATCGTTATGACAAGCGGCAATATCAGCGACGAGCCGATAGTTTTCGAGGAAGAAGCCCTCATGGAGAGACTCGGCGGAATTGCCGACTACTATCTCTCCAATAACCGCCCGATAGTCTGGCGTTGCGACGACTCCGTCGTAAAAATATTCGGCGATAAAACCATGATAGCGAGGCGGTCACGGGGGTGGGTCCCTTCGCCGGTATTCATCGAGAAGAAATCCCCCCCGCTCCTTGCCTGCGGAGGGGATCTGAAATCGGTCTTCTCCCTTGCCAGGGGGAACACGGTATTTCCAGGGCCCCATATAGGTGACCTGGAAAACGCCGAGGCTTTCAACTCCTTTCAAAGGTCGATATCCCACTTTAAAAAGATTTTCGGGATCGAGCCGGAGCTTGTCGCGGTAGACAGCCATCCCGGATATTTCAGCTCCAACTACGGAAGGAGTCTGGGACTTCCGATAATTGAAATCCAGCATCATCACGCTCATATCGCCTCCGTGATGCTGGAGAATAAACTGAATGGAGAGGTTATCGGGCTTGCGATGGACGGCGCCGGCTTCGGTCCGGACAGTACGGTCTGGGGAGGCGAAGCGCTTCTCTGTTCGATGAAAGAATACAAAAGAAAGTTCCATCTCCCGTTGTTAAAACTCCCTGGGGGCGACATCGCCGCGAAAGAGCCGTGGCGCACAGCCGTAGCCCTCCTTTACTCGGAGTTTGGCGACAGGTTGTACGATAAACACCCTTCGTTTGTAAACTCAATCGGGGAATCAAAGGTGAAAAATATGATCGCCATGATTAAAAACGGGATCAACACACCGTTATCGAGTTCAGCGGGACGGCTTTTCGACGCGATATCATCCATTCTGATGATATGCCATCATAACCGTTACGAAGGGGAGGCTCCGATCCTCCTGCAGGCGATTGCCGACAGCACAATTACCGGCTCGTACAGTTTCGAGACAGGAAAAACGGGCGAAATATCCTTCCCCGGAATGCTTGCTGAAATACTGAAAATCCGGCATGAACCGGCTCGCGCATCGGCTCTGTTCCACAATACTATCGCGACCGCGATGGCTGAGTGCTGTATATCTGCGCGGAAAGAGAGCGGAGTTGCGGATGTATGCCTTGGAGGCGGTACGTTCCAGAACTCCCTTCTCCTGGCAAGGCTTTATGAGCGGCTTGAGCTGGAAGGCTTCAACGTATATCTTCCGAGGCAATTACCGGTAAACGACGGGGGCCTCTCTCTTGGGCAGGTGGCAATCGCGCTTGCCGGAACGTAGACGCGCATGAAACCGAGGAGCTAGAAAGCCTCCTGTTTGAAATTCGGCTCGGCATAGATCACCTCGCCGAACCACATGTACTTCATCGCCGCGTGTCGCACATCCACATCATCGGGGGTTTGCACAAGGTAGGTATTGTCTTTCCCGATCTTCTTGATCGGCCTGGCCCTCATGGCAATGTTTATCTCCGATATCCGCTCTGGGGATATCCCGTCATGGAATTTCACGATGAGGTTCCCCTCGACAATTTTACCGCTCTCCCCCTGTGGATTGGCTGTATTTTCGGCGGAGAAATTCGACACCCTAGGAGAATTTTTCGCGCAGCCGATAAACAGAATTGAAATCATGAATATTGCCGGCGCAAACGCCTTCAGATTGAAAATTCCTCGCATCCCCCAAAAACCCCTTCAGCTACTTGTTTCTTACGGCTCCCATTCTAGCGCAATAAAAACGAAAGGCAAAGAGGAGTAAAAGAGAGGTCATTGCCAAAGCTGTAAAAGGATAGAGCACGGCAAATACCATCGGGCTGATAAGTATCCTCGCGGTGAATCTCAGCGCCGGGCTTTCGGAAATATAGTCCGCCAATGGCGGAGAGTAATGATAATACTGCTCGACAAAATACCTTCCGTATCCGCTCTTAAGAAGATGCCTGTCGCGGAACTCTCGCAACACGTTGACGTAAGGATGGAGATAGCTCCCGTATGCGGCGGTTGCGATAAAGCATCCGTTCCCCTTCTCCTCCGGAGGTATGTCGGAATCCGGCGTGCTGTTCCCTATCGTATACGATTCGGTCTTAACCGCCTCCCTGTTTGCGGCTACATCCATAGAAAAGAATTTCAATAGCGTGCCGCGTGTTATCGGGATTGGCGATGAATACCGCGTCGAATGGGTAGTCGGCTCCGTTTTATCCGTCGTGTAGTATATATTCGCGCATCCGGTTCCGGCACCGTCATCGCAGGTAAGGGTCACAGACATGGAACTTTGATACACACCGCCAGCCGGATCGGCGGTTGTTGAAGGGGGAGTGTTGTCCCCTGATCCGGCGGTTACGAGAGATGCGTATGCATTCAGCCGTCCGCCTGAAGCCACTTTATTCGCAAGGCTCGTTTTTTTGTCAGCGCTCCCCATCATGATGTATTTCACGTCGGAAGCGGAGAGCGCAGGATTGTTC